>JALGXV010000041.1 GCA_029821885.1 Candidatus Hebobacteria bacterium | reverse complement strand
GAGGACGTGGAGCTGATGGTAAAACACTCCGGCCGATGAGCTCGCGTCTACGCCGAGGTAGAAGGCAAAAACGCGAGCCATCTGTTCTACGGGCCTCAGAAGGTGCAGCTCGGCCGGGATGCCGCTGTCACGCTGGCCGGCATCGGGGGCGTCGGCACCGACGGTGCACACCGGCGACAGGGCCTTGCGGGCAAGGTGCTGGGGCACGCGCTCTCCCAGATGAAGCGTGATGGCTGGAACGCCGGCGGCCTGTATACGAGCAGGAGAATCGTCGCCCATCGTCTCTATCGTCGCTATGGCTTCGTCGATCTATGCCGTCGCAAGCCGACCTGCAAGCTCCTAGATGCCGTGGGCCTCGCACGACAACTCCTATCGGAGCTGGCCCGGCGCAGCGCCGAACTGCAAGCACGCTCTCTGACGCTATCACTGGCCGTCGAGAGAGAGCAGCCGGGCAATCTGAGAATCGACGGGGGCGAGGTAGACATCCTGTCCCGCGCGCCCCGAGCTGTCGACCTCGCCCTGAGGATGTCAGGTAGAACGCTCCTCAAACTGTGGCTCCGAGAGACGACTCTGCCCGATGCCCTGGCCGCGAAGCTGGTGACCTGGGCCGGAGACGGAGGCGCGCTGGAGTTGCTGGTGCAGGCAGCGATGACGGCTTCCGGCCCCGTGAACGAGGAATAGCAGAGGTGCGGCAAGCGGGGCCAGAGCTTCCCATCCGCAGCTTCCGCGAGGGAGACGAAGCGGTCCTCTGCCAGCTCTTCAACAGCTACCTCGCGGACTTTTTCGGTCCTATCCGCCTGACGCCGAGGGAATGGCGCGCGCAGTTCAGGCAGCAGAGCTGGACCGGCCCCTCCCTCACCGAAGATGCCGACGCCTGCCGGATCGCGGAGGCCCGCGGCAAGATCCAGGGGTATGCGATTACAGACTACCAGCCCAATGGACTGACGGGGGCCGCCGTGCTGCAGGAGCTCTGCACTGCGGAAGAGGCGAACACCGATCAGGTGATGCGCGCCCTCCTGGAGGACGCGGAGAGGCGGGCCCGCGAGCGGGGCAAGCTCGTGCTGATGGCCCAGCTCTCGCCCGAAGATGGGAGGGCCAGCGCCGCTGTCGAGGAGCAGGGCTTTGACAGCCAGCTCGACGACGGCGAAGTGTTCATGGCCGCCGTCACCAGCCTCCCCGGCCTTCTCACAGAGATGGAGCCGGCCCTCTCGGCCCGGCTGAAGCGCAGCGCCCTCTCCGCATGGCGCGGCGAGATCAACGTCTCCTGTGGAGGCCAGTCGGCAGGCCTGGAAGTGCGGACGGCGGGAGTGAGCACTGGCCCGCCTGTCGAGAGGCCCGCTATACGAGTGTCGGTGCGGCCCGACGCGCTGCCGCTCCTGTTGTCCGGCCGGGAGCCTGTCGGAGAACTGTACGTGCAGGACTGCCTCTCCGTAGAGGCGCCGAATGCGGGGGAGGCGCTGCGACTGCTCGATGTGCTCTTCCCGCGTGTTCCGATATTCCTGCCGCGCGCTCAGTGGTGGTAGGCCGGGCTTCAGCGGACGTTGTTGCTTGACTTTTGCCGGGCGCAACCGTACAATCGGCCAGACTTCGCGGAGGACTCTCGATTGGCAATCTCCACCGCTGATTTCCGAAACGGCCTGACAGTTGAGACCGGCGGCGACATATACGTGATCCTGGAGTTTCAGCACGTGAAGCCCGGGAAGGGCGGAGCCTTCGTGAGAACGAAGCTGCGCAATCTGCGAACCGGCGCTGTGATTGACAAAAGATTCCGGGCTGGAGAGAGAATGGAGCAGGCGCTTATTGAGCGCCGATCCATGCAGTTCCTCTACCGGGCAAGCGATGAGTACACGTTCATGGATGCAGAGACGTTCGATCAGATGACGCTTTCGGCCGACAGTATCGGCGGAGGGGCCGCCTACCTGAAGCCAGACACGGAGGTCTCCGTGGTCAGATACAAGGGGGAGCTGTTGGGGGTCGAAGTTCCCAACACGGTCGACCTCGCAGTCAGCCAGACAGACCCGGGGCTGCGGGGCGATACGGCTACGGGAGGGAGCAAGCCCGCGACCTTGGAGACGGGGGCTGTCGTCAACGTTCCGCTATTCGTGGACGAGGGCGACGTGATACGCGTGGATACGCGCTCGGGGGAGTACGTGCAGCGCGTCACGTCGTGAAGCTCGGCGGAGAGAGAAAGGGGCACGTGAGATGGACCTCAAGCGGGTGGAGGAACTCGTTGATTTCATGCGCCAGTCCGGGCTCACTCACCTATCGCTGGAACTGCCGGACTTCAAAGTGAGCATAACTCGAGGTCCTGAGGGGTCTCAGATCACCACCGAGGGCGAGCCGATTACGCCCGAGTCTCAGCAGGCAGATGTGGCACAACCTGCGGTCGAAACGCAACCGCCGGAGGCCACAGAGATGCAGGTCGTAGCGCCGGTCGTCGGCGTGTTCCACAACGGCGGGATGCTCGACCCGCGGGAACTGGTACGCGTGGGCGACCGCGTCGAAGAGGGTCAGCTCATTGCGGCGATCGAAGCCATGAAGGTGCCGAACGAACTGCGCGCTCCGGTGAGCGGCCGGGTGACGCGCTTGCTGGTCGAGGACGGTTCCGCAGTGGAGTACGGCCAGGCTCTGTTTGTGATTGAGCCGGAGCACGTGGGGGAGATGATGGATGACGAGACACCGATCGGTATTGCCTGAATCGAGAAGCGGATTCTTCACACTCATCGGGTTACTGCTGGCCATCGTCATCATTGGCATCCTGCTGGCCATATACGTCTTGCCGGGCGGCACCGGTGGTGCGGGCGGCACCGGCGGAGTCGGCGACGCCAAGACAGTGATCGGGGGCAGCAGAAACCGCGCTCAGGACGCTGTCTGCCGCAACAACCTCGCCCAGCTTCGGGCCGCCATCAGCATACAGGCTGGGACGGGCTCCGGCTATCCCCCCTCGCTGGAGGGGCTGACCGCTGGCGTGGACCCCTCCTGCCCGACCGGGGAGGAGCCGTACCGCTACGACGCGTCCACCGGCACGGTGAGCTGCCTTCATTCCGGGCATGAAAGCTACTGATCTGCCGACAGCCGAGCGGACGCCGTCCTCGCACCCCGGACGCGGCACTGCGCACCTGCCCGCATCTGCGCGGAGGTCCTTGTGTTCAAGAAGATACTGATCGCGAACCGCGGGGAGATCGCCGTCCGCGTCATTCGCAGCTGCCGAGAGCTCAACATCCCCACGGTGGCCGTCTACTCGGAGGCCGACAGGGACTGCCTGCACGTCCAGGTGGCGGATGAGTCTGTCTGCATAGGGCCGCCCCCGAACAGGGACAGCTACCTCAACATCCCCAACATCATGCAGGCCGCCATCAACACCGGCGTGGACGCCATACACCCCGGCTATGGCAATCTCTCCGAGGTGGCCGCCTTCGCCGAGAACTGCGATGCCTGTGGCATCAAGTTCATCGGTCCCGGGGCTGACACGATCCGCAAGATGCAGGACAAGGCCGCTGCTCGCACCATCGTGAGGGCCTCCGGAGTCCCCGTCATACCGGGCAGCGATGCCCCCGTACAGGGCGAACAGGAGGCACTGCGCACGGCCTCCCGCCTCGGCTATCCTCTTCTCATCAAGGCGGCGATGGGAGGCGGAGGGCGCGGCATTCGGATCTGTCAGAACGAGGATGATCTCGCCCGCAACCTCCGCGTAGCACAGGCGGAGGCGCAGGCGGCCTTCGGGCGCGGCGATGTCTACCTCGAGAAGTACCTGGAGGAGCCCCGACACGTCGAGTTCCAGATTCTTGCGGACGAGCATGGCAATACCGTGCAATTGGGTGAGCGCGAGTGCTCAATCCAGACCAGCAAGCACCAGAAGCTGCTGGAGGAATCCCCCTGCCCGGGTCTGGGGCGGCGACTCCGCCACCATATGGGAGAGGCGGCCGTGCGGGCGGTGCGAGCCGTAGGCTATAAGAACGCGGGCACGGTCGAGTTCATGCTCGACGGGTCCGGCCGGTTCCACTTCCTGGAGATGAACACTCGCATTCAGGTGGAGCATCCCGTTACGGAGATGGTAACCGGTCGTGACCTGGTCCGCGAGCAGATCCGCATAGCTTACGGCCACAAGCTGGGCCTGAGTCAGCGCGATATCTCGACCACAGGCCATGCCATCGAGTGCCGCATAACCGCCGAGGACCATGAGAACCACTTCCTGGCCTCGAGCGGCACGGTGCGATCGCTCCGGCTGCCGGGGGGCACCGGGGTCCGCGTCGACACCCATCTCTACCCTGGCTACACGGTCCCGCCTTTCTACGACGCTCTCCTCGCCAAGCTCATCGTGTGGGCCCCGACCCGGCCCGAGGCCATCGCCCGCGCCCGCCGCTCCCTGCAGGAATTCCACCTCGAAGGACTGAAGACGACCATCCCATTCCATCTCGCAGTGATGTCCAACGCCTACTTCCGACGCGGCGAGGTGGCCACCAACTTCCTCCTGCGGCGGATGGGTCTCACCTAGATGGGCTCGCGGATCAGCAGCCGACGGAGCAGCCGCGAGCTTGCCCTGCGCGCTCTCTACCAGATCGACGTCGGCGGTACGTCACCGGCCGAGGCCACCGCCTCCGTGTGTGACTCGGAACGCTACTCCGAATCAGCTCTGTCATTCGCGCGCGAGCTCGTCCTCGGCACCAGCGCCAACCTCGCGCGTATCGACGACATCATTGAGGAGAACTCCCGCGGGTGGTCTCTCAGTCGGATGGCAAGCGTGGACCGCAACATCCTTCGGCTGGCGATCTTCGAGCTGCTCTTCCTGCCCGATATTCCCGCCAGTGTGACCGTGGACGAGGCCGTCGAGCTGGCGAAGAAGTACAGCACCGCCGAGTCGGGCCGTTTCGTCAACGGCGTGCTGGGCAACATCGTCAAGCACCTCGATCAAGAGCTACCCCAGCCATGAGCCGCGCATACGTCTTCACGGTCCGGGAGCTGACGCGCTACGTCAGGGCACTGCTCGCACAGGACGAGACCCTCCGAGACGTCGCCGTCCGCGGGGAGATCTCCGACTTCGTTCACCACACCTCCGGCCACATGTACTTCACACTCAAGGACGAGTTCTCGCAGCTCCGCTGCGTCCTCTTCCGAGACGACGCGGTGCGACTGCCCTTTGTGCCGGAGGATGGCGTCGCGGTCGTGGCGCGCGGCACCGTTTCTGTATACGAGCCGCGAGGGCAGTATCAGCTCGTCGCCCGCGAACTCGAGCGGGCCGGCCTGGGCGATCTGCTGCTGGCCTTTGAGCGGCTCCGCCGGAAGCTGTCCCAGGAGGGCCTCTTCGACGATGCGCGCAAGCGCCCACTGCCCGAGTTCCCCCGCAGGATCGCCCTCCTCACCTCTCCGGTGGGCGCTGCAGTGCACGACGTCCTCACGACCTTGGGCAGCCGCTGGCCGGCGGCCGACGTGGTGCTGATCCCCACGCCGGTGAGCGGTGCCGGCGCCGCGCCGGGCATCGTCCGGTCGCTGCAGTTGCTGCGCCGAGTCGAAGGTCTGGAGGCGGCCTTGCTCGTCCGAGGCGGTGGATCCCTGGAGGAGCTGTCTGGGTTCAATTCCGAAGCGGTGGCTCGGGCCATCGTGGCCGCGCCTGTCCCTGTCGTTGCCGGCATCGGCCACGAGACCGATGTGACCATCGCCGACTTCGTCGCAGACCATCGCGCGCCTACACCCACCGGCGCGGCCGTAGCGGTGGCACCCGACAGACGCGCCCTCCTGGGGACAGTGGAAGCCTTCCGCCGAAGCCTTGCCGAGCGGCTGCGCCAGCGTCTGTTCCGCTTCCGTCGCGAGCTCGGCCTCGTCCGCGCCCGTCCGGTGCTGGCCCAGCCTCACCTCCTCTTGGCCAGCTACCGTCAGCGCCTTGACGATGCGTGGGAAGCCGGGCGGGTGGCTCTGGAAGAGGGCCTGCGCTCCCTATCGCAGTGTCTGGTGCGCGCTCAGGAGAAGCTCGGCGCCCTTTCTCCCGAGAGCGTCCTTGCGAGAGGTTACTCGGTGATGAGACTCCCGGATGGACGAATCGTCCGGTCTGCTCGACAGGTAGATGCGGGTACACTGGCAGAAGTGATACTTGGGGAGGGGTTAGCCGACGTTGTTGTGCAGAAGACGCGAATGCGACTCCGAAGGAGGACCCATGCGTAGCCTGGCGACGCTTGCGCTCCTGCTGCTCGCCGCGGGCGCCGGCCTGGCCACGGATATCGCGGAGCCGGCGAAGACAGCCGAGAAGGAATTCAAGGCCGGCTGGCGCCAGTTCCTCGATCCCTTCAGCGGTGGAGAGGGGGCCGGCTCCCTTGAGGCGCGTCAGGAAGCCCGGCTGGCCGCTATTCCGCACTTCGAGGCGGCCGTATCGGCTGCGCCCGACAACGCAGCCTACCGAGCCTGCCTGGGATATGTCTGCCTCTCCGCGGGGAAGTACGAGCGGGCGAAGACGGTCATACATGAGGCCATCCGTCTGACGCCCGAGGACCCATTGCTCCACCTGCTGCGGGCCCAGGCGGAGGCGGCCCTCGCCCACATGGACCCGGAGACAACTCCGGAGAAGGTCGAACGGGCGATAGCCGCCTTCGAGAAGGCGGCCCGCCTCGATCCCGACAATTCGCTGGCCCCGATTCAGGCCGCCAGCGTCGCTTTCGATGCGGGCCGCAAAGACATCGCGCTGGAGATGGTGCAGGCAGCGCTGGCGCGCCGCGGCATGGCGCTCTACCGCCTTGCGATTCCGGGAGACCTCCATGCAGATCGGGCCACCTCCCTCAACCTGTGGCAGTACGCTCAGATGGGACAGTGGATGGAGCTGCTCGCCAGAGCTGAGAATGTTGTGAGGAACATCCTCAAGCTGGGCGCGGAGAAGGAGAAGGAGAGCGAGTTTGAGTCAGCGCGCGAGCAGTTCAAGCAGGCGTTGGCAGTCGCCTTCCAGATCGGCAATGCAAGGCCGAACACCTTCCTGACAGCGAACTCGGGCCTGAACGCCCTGGAGGATAGCTACACAAGCCTGGCGCGGCTGGCGGAGGCGACGGAGGACTCAGAGCTCGGCAGATGGCAAGGGGAGACAGGCGTGGTGTATGTCGGTCGTACCCAGCTCTACGCTGAACTGCAGGAGTACACCGAGCGCATCCAGGAGGAGCCGCCATCATCAGTCGACGAGCTGATGGCCTTGCAGGGACGCGGTGTGGCCTTCGCAATGATGGGGGTGGGACTCTCGCCGACGGAGAAGCCGGAGATCAGCCTGCCATCGAGGCCCGCCCAGGAGGCGGCGGGCGAAGAACCGGGATAGGACCTGCCCGCCACGATGGGATGCCGCGTGTGGCGGGCCGGCAGGCGAGCATGTGGGGCAGAGCGCGACCTGGCGGGCCGGAGCGCGGTCGAGTAGACCCAGCGCCCCTAGGTGGTGAGTAACGATGTCGGAAAGGCCGAAGCGAAAGCGGAAGCGCAAGGAAGAGCCGGCACCGACGTTCGAGGAGGCGTTGGCGCGCCTGGAGGAGATTGCACGCCAACTGGAAGACGGCGACCTCCCACTGGAGAAGGCGATATCGCTGGCGGAGGAAGGGTTGAAGCTCTCCGAGCTCTGCGAGAAGCAGCTGACGCAGGCCGAGGGCAAGATCGAGCAGCTCGTCGAGCGAATGGGAAGGACGGAACTCGAGCCGTTGCACAGAGAGACTGAGGAAGCAGACGAGGAGGCCTAGCAGCACGGTGGGCAGTATTCTTGACCAGATTGACTCACCCAAGGACCTGCAGTCGCTGGATCGCGACCAGCTCGAAGGCCTTGCCGAGGAGATCAGGGCCCGCATGGTCAACACGGTCTCCCGGACCGGCGGGCACCTGGCGGCCAGCCTCGGCGCGGTCGAGCTGGCTATCGCAATCCACTATGTCTTCCGCGCGCCGGAAGACAAGATCATCTGGGACGTTGGCCACCAGACCTACGCGCACAAGCTCCTCACCGGCCGCCGCGAGCGCTTCGATACGCTTCGCCAGTCGGGAGGCATCTCGGGGTTCCCCCGTCGCGAGGAAAGCGAATACGACGCCTTCGACACGGGGCACGGGAGCACGGCCATCGCCGCCGCGGTGGGGATGGCGAAGGCGCGCGATGTCCAGGGCGGGGACCACGCAGTCCTCGCCGTTGTGGGCGACGGAGCGATGACGGGCGGCATGGCCTTCGAAGCGCTCAATCTCGCCGGCCACCTCAACTCCCCCTTGGTCGTGGTCCTGAACGATAACCAGATGTCCATATCGCACAATGTCGGCGCGCTCGCGGGGTACCTCCGGAAGGTGCGTCTCGATCCGCACTACCTGCGGGCGAAGTCGGACTTCGAGTCGGCCGTGTCCAAGCTTCCTCTGGGCGAAAGCCTCATCGACGCAGTGGAGCGGTTCAAGGACGGAGTGAAGCAGCTGCTCATTCCGGGCATGCTCTTCGAGGAGCTGGGCTTCACCTACCTGGGCCCGGTAGACGGCCACCGCCTCCCGGTGCTGCTCGAGACGCTGGAACAGGCGCGATCGCTCGCGCGCCCTGTGCTCGTCCACTGCATCACGCAGAAGGGCCGTGGCTACGTCCCCGCAGAGAACGATGCTGCGAAGTGGCACCGCACCGGCGCTTTCGATGTCGAGAGCGGCGAGCCGGCAAGCTCCTCCAGCGGCCACTCCTTCACGCACGTGTTGGGAAGAGCAGTGCTCGAAGCGGCGGAGCGAGACACACGCGTGGTCGCCATCACGGCCGCGATGAAGGAGGGGACTGGCCTCAGCGCGTTCGCCGATCGCTTCCCGGAGCGGTTCTTCGATGTCGGCATGGCCGAGCAGACTGCCGTCACCTTCGCCGCCGGGCTGGCCGCGGCGGGGATGAGGCCGGTGGTCGCCATCTACTCTACATTCCTTCAGCGCGCGTACGATCAGATCGTCCACGACGTGGCGCTCCCGCGATTGCCCGTCACCATTGCACTCGACCGGGCCGGCCTCGTCGGCGAGGACGGCCCAACACACCACGGCGCGTTCGATCTGTCCTATCTGCGCCACATACCCAACCTGGTGGTCATGGCCCCGCGAGACCTCTCAGAGCTGGCCGCCATGGTGCGAACGGGGCTGGAACTGGGAGCGCCGGCGGCCCTCCGCTACCCGCGAGGAGAGGGAGGGAGCAGGCCACCGGGAGAGGTGGAACCACTGCCGGTCGGCAGAGCGGAGGTCGTGAGGTCGGGCGACTCGGTCGCCATAGTGGCCCTTGGCACGATGGTCGATACGGCACTCGCCGCGGCCGATCTCCTGTCCAGTCAGGGCGTCGAGGCCTGTGTGGTCAACGCCCGCTTTGTGCAACCACTCGACTCGGAGCTCATCTGCCAGATGGCGGGCGAGGCCGGACGCGTCGTGACGGTGGAGGAGAATGTCGTCAGCGGCGGCTTCGGCAGCGCGGTGGCCGAGCTGCTGGCCGACCGCGGAGTCCGGGTGCCCCTCCTCAGGCTCGGCCTTCCCGACCGGTTCGTCGGCCACGGACCGCGGGAGCAACTCCTGAAAGATGTTGGCCTGGAACCACATGCGATGGCCGAGTCCATCGCTCAACTCGTAGAGACCGGCGCAGCCGCGCGGACGCGTTGAGGTGCCCCTGATCCCGCGGGCCCTGCGGCAGGCGTGCCGGGCCCTTGTGTGGTGCCACGGTGAGCGCAGGACGCTTGGCGCGCCCAAGCGGACGTGGTCGGCCTCCTCCCGGTGACAGCCGGATTGGGCTGAGGGACGGCATGAGCAGAGCAGTGGGGCATGCGTCTCGCAAGCTGATCGCACTCGCGGCCGTGCTGCTGGGCCCGGCCGGCGCAGCCTGCACCTCTGGGCAGCCTCCTCAGATCGCGGTAACGGGCGATATCCTCTTGGCCGGTGGGGCGGAGCGACAGGCAAAGGAGGATGGCGCCGCCTCTCTCTTCGTCGGCGTGCGAGAGGTCCTCATAGCGGCCGACGTGGCGATAGGGAATCTCGAATGTGCTCTCGCCGCGAGCGGCTCCCCAGCCGACAAGTCGTGGACCTTCCGCGCCCACCCGGATGCCGCTGCCGCGCTCCTCGACGCCGGATACGACCTCGTGACCCTGGCCAACAACCACTCCATGGACTACGGGCCGGAGGCTCTGATCGAGACGATGTGCGCCCTCGAGAGCCGCGACATTGGGTACGTCGGAGCAGGGAAGAATGCAGCTCGCGCCCGTCAGCATGTCATCTTGGAGAGCGGCGCGCCACCGATCCGGATAGCGGTTCTGGCATTCTCCAACATGCTGCCCACCAGCTTCTACGCGACCGACGATCGGCCTGGCACGAACCCGGCGCGATTGGAGACGATTGAGGGCGATGTCGCGGCTGCCCGAGGTGCCGCCGACGTCGTGATCGTGCTGTTCCACTGGGGAGATGAGCTGAGCAGCACCCCCTCTGACAGGCAGAGGCGTCTCGCGCACGCGGCTGCCGACGCCGGCGCCGATCTCGTCGTCGGCCATCATCCCCACGTTCTACAGGGCTTGGAGCTGCGCGGCCGATCCCTCATCGCCTACAGCCTGGGCAATTTCCTGTTCCCCAGCCGCGGCGAGACGCGCCACACCATGATTCTGAGGTACACCCCTCACGCGGAAGGGCGGGCCGTCGTTGAGATTATTCCGTGCATGATTGATGGCTTCCGCCCGCGTATGGCATCCTCAGAGGAGAGAGCCGCGAACGTGCGGCACCTGCGCGCGCTGTCCGAAGAGCTGGGTGCAGCAGTGCCCGACGATGCGGGCATAATCCGAATCCAGCCCAGAGCGGATTCCGGTTGACAACGTCCGCGCGGCTCTCTAGAATTCACTGGGGGTCAGTTAGATCGTGCTACAGTGTCCGCGCTGCGAGCGCGCCAACGATGAGGAGAGCAGCTTCTGCAAGCACTGTGGCTGCCCATTGGACCCGTCGGAAGACCCGTCGGACACCAACGACGACACCCTGATCATTCGTCTTCTCGACGAGCGCCCGAAGGAGGCCGTCTCCCGCCAGGCCAGCCTGTGGCTGCTGGACCCCTCGGGCGAACACGTGGCGAAGGCCACCGAGCTGAGCGAAGACGTTGCCGCCATCGGCAGGAATCCTGACTGCGAAATCTCTCTCCCGAGCAGCACCGTCTCACGCCACCATGCCGAGATCCGAAGGGAAGGCAGTCAGTACTTTCTGAAGGACTTGAACAGCACCAACGGGACTCTGCTGAACCGAGAGCCGGTGATCGGCGAAGAGCTGCTTCACGACAGAGATGAAATCGGCGTCGGGATCTACCGCTTGATCTTCAGGTACTCGTAACACAGCCGCCGGCAGGCGTCCATGGCCGAGTCACTGACTGCATTCCTGATATCATTTCTGCTCGGCGTACTGCTGTCCCGGACACTTCGTCGGAGTCTCTCCTGGCTCTATTCGCGGGAGCGAAAGCCCGGCAAAGAGAGAATCCGCCGGCTCTTCCCCAAGCCCCGCAGGCCGCTCGGCGGCGGCCTGGCAATCATGATCGCAGCCACCACCTCTTCCCTCCTGGTGCCCTTGGCCTGGGGCCGGTTGCCGACGGGCGACACGGTACTGGTGCTGGTGGCTGCGTGGTCGTACGCCGCGATCGGGCTCATTGACGATCTCAGCAAGGCGGCCGGCCGCGGGCTGACGGAGCGGGTGAAGCTCCTCTACCAGCTGCTGGCCGCTTTCGTCCTGGGGCTGGCGCTGTGGGCCATCGCAGGGCGGCACGATGTGGCCGTGCCATTCGTCAGAGACCCGGTGGACTTCGGCCTTTGGTACGTGTTGTTCGCCGCCTTCCTCTTCGTGGCAACCGCGAACGCCGTCAACCTCTCCGACGGGATCGACGGATTGGCAGGAGGAGCCGCTGTCATCGCCCTCGCCGGCCTCGCCGCCATCGGCTACGTTGAGCCAAGCCGATCGTCTTTGGCCGTCTGCTGGCCGCTGATGGGGGCCGGCCTTGGGTTCCTCGTGTTCAACTTCCCGCCTGCGCGGCTGCTGATGGGCGACACGGGGGCCCTTGGCCTGGGGGCGGCCATCGCGGCGATGGCCGCCGTGGGCCAAGTGGAGTTCATGCTGCTGCTCATCGGAGCGCCCTTCGTTCTCAATGCCGCCTCCGTCGTCCTGCAGATGGGTGCCGTGAGAGGCCTCTGGCGGGTCCTCCGGCCGCTTCGGCACCAGCGCACCGAGACGGCCCGGCCCTTCCTGTGCGCGCCACTCCACCATCACTTCCAATGGCTCAGCTGGCCGATTGGCCGCATCCTTGCCCTCTACTGGGGGATGGCCGGGCTGATGTCGGTGTGGGCCCTGCTCGCCCTGCACTCCGACGTGGTGTGGCTCTTCGGCGCGCTCGTCGTTCCCGTCATTCTCGTGCTGGCGGCGGGCCAGAAGCTCCTCATCGGGAACTACTTCATCGGGCTGGCCGATCGTGCGGATGGAAGCCAAACGGTGGCAGTCTACCAAGGCCTTCCTCTCTGGCTGCTCCGATGGCCGCTGCACCGAAAGCTGAGCGACACGAACATCACCGAAAGCATGCTAGTGGGTGCCACGGCGGAGAGCATCCTCTGGCGGCCTCTGTCGGAGTTCGAGGGTCACGTAGTCCTTGGCAAGGTCTACTCAGACCATCGGCTCTTCGACGAGGCGCTGGCCGAATGGGAGCAGGTGCCCACCAGGAATCTCCTTCTCAGGCCGAGCGTGGTGATGCGCCTGGCGAGGATCTACTACGGGCGAGATCGCCTGCTGGAAGCCATCAAGCTGTGGGAGCAGGTGCCCGGCTCTCGGCTCTCCGACATGCCGAATCTTCGCGAGGTCGTCCGCAGCGCGAAGCTTCGGCTGGCCGACCTCGCCAGCAAGTCCCACCGCCAAGCCATGCGCAGCCTCCGCAACGCCGACCGCACAGGCGAGACTCCCGAGCGCGTCGAGGCCCACCTCGCAGCCGCACGGCGCTATAATCAGGAACTCCTTTCCCTGCTCCTCTATGAGCAGGACAAGCTGCGGGGCCGGCCGGCAGACCCGGCGGCCGTGCGCGCGCGGAGGCAACTGCTGCATCGCACCCGCGATGCCGTAATGGCCCGCATACGGGAACTCGATGTGGCCCTCGCCGAGCTCGCGCGCAGTACGCCTCCCCCGCCTGCCGGAGCAGAATCGGAGGCGGCTGACGCCGATCAGCGCGCCGCCGCCGAGCTGAATGTCTCGCTGGACGGCCTCTTGGGACTGCTGGCAAGGGCAGGGCAGGGCCAGCCTCGCATCACGCAGGCCGCCGTACATCCGAAGGCCTCCCGCAACACCGTCTACCGGCTGGGCTTGAGCTGGCCCGATGGCGGTCCGTCCACCGCCATCGCCAAGCTCTACGCGGCCGATCGAATCAGCTTCTTTGCGGCCTGCTACCAGCGAGAAGAAGGTGTCCTGAGACTGCTCCATGACTACGGGGCCAATGTTCCGCAGGTCTACGCGGGGGAGCTGCGAGAGGATCAGGCGCTGCTCGTCATGGAGGACCTCGGCGACGAGACACTCGCCGAGCGGCTGGAGGCATCCAGCGCCCCGGTGAAAGAGCAGTGGCTTCGCTCCGGGGTCACGGCCCTGGCATCACTTCATAGCACCTCCCACACGCACTTCGAGGAGCTGAGCGAGGAGATAGGCAAGGTAGCCAAGGACCGCCTGGGAGCGGACTATTACTTCAACGCCCTGCGTATCGCCGTCGAGCGGATCTCCCTGCTGGCCGATGAGCCCGTGACGGACAGCGATTGGCAGGAGATGGCCGATCAGGCTGGGCCGCTGGTCGACCTGCTGGCGGAAAGGCGCCGCAGCATCATCCACTTCGAGTCGACGCCTCACCACCTCGTGGTGACCGAGTCCGGTCTGTACGCGTTCGACTTCGAGCAGGCAACTGTCGGCCCCCTCGAATTCGACCTCGCCGCGCTGCTGGGGCAACCGGAAAGCGACCTCGGAACCGACTACTGGGAAGAGATGGTGGAGCACTACAGGATCCTCGTCTCCGAATCTCGTGTTCCCGTTCCACCTGGGGAGGAACTGGCGCGCGGCGTGGCCTACGCCACATTGCTGAAATGCCTCGTGTATGCCGGGGCGGCCGCGAACTTCCTGGGCAAGTTCGGCGGCGAACACCATATCCACAGACTGCGCTACTACCTGGAGAAGTGCGACTCGCTCATGGGGAGGTGGGGGCCGCTTCGGCCTCTAGGCCGCATACTTGCGCCGCGTTTCGGCGCCGCCCGAGAGGTCGCCCTAGTTGGCGGCATTGGCTCACGTGACGGCGCCCCTGGTTGACGTCCGCTTGCGGTTCCGACTATAATCCCTCGGTGGGGGTCTTAACGCCCAGGGAGGGGCTCCTCGTGGCCGGACTTCCAGGGATCCTCCTAATCGCTGCGCTGGTGCTCGTCAGCGGCCTCATCGCCTATGTGGGCGACGTGGTCGGGAGACGTATGGGCCGCAAGCGGCTCAGCCTTTTCGGGCTGCGGCCGCGCCACACGGCCATCGTCATCTCGGTCGTCGCCGGCATGCTCATCACCGTCATGACTCTGCTGGTCGCGATGGCGGTCTCCCAGAATGTCAAAGACGGATTCCTCCGCGTGCAGGAGATGAAGCAGCGGCAGGCCGACCTGGCTCGGCAGATCTCCGAGCTCAACCAGAGCATGTCCGAGATCGAGCAGGCCCGCCGGGCGGCGCAAGATGAACTCAGGCAAAGGCAGGGCGAGCTCGATCGGGCGAAGCAGCTGCTCGACGAGGTCAGCTCGGAGCTCGACGCAACACAGAGCGACCTCAAGGACGCCTCGGAGCAGCTGAAGAACGCGGAGCGTGTCATGGCCGAGGCGATAGCCACGCGGTGGCAGCTCGAACGCGAGATAGCCGAGCTTCAGGAGGACATCGAGAACCTGCGGATCCAGCTCTTCGGCGGCATCACGCTGGAGAGATCGACGCCCGTCATTCTCGGAGTTGGCCAGCCACTCGATTGGGAGCTTGTCGAGGGAGGTCGCTCGGCCAAAGCCATAGGCGAAGACCTGGACCGGTTTGTGGCTCGTCTGGATGAACAGGCGCGGAGCGCGGGCGCGCGTCCCCTCCCCGACGGCACAAGCGCGATCATCATCCGCAAGCCGGCGCAGGACCCTGACAGCCAGTCGCTGGTATTCGTCGGTGAAGAGCAGGTGCTGAAAGCAATCGCGGAGCGCATCCAAGAGCACTCTGGCGGGGTGATCGTGAGAGCCTTCTCCGTCTTCAACACTCATCCGGGAGAGCCGGTTCGGGTGGATTTCGAGCTGTTCCACAACCGCCTGGTGTTCCGGCGCGGGGAGGCCCTGGCGCAGGCGCTCGTGGATGGGCGTGAATCCGAGCCAGCGCTCATGGGAGCCCTGCTGGCGCTCCTCCGTGAGGAGGTGAGTCCACGGGCTCGAGCCCACAACGTGATGCCGCGGCCGAACCCATCCTCCCCTGGCTCCGTTGTCCCCTCTGGGGGGACCGTCGGCGACATCACCATAGAGGAGCTCTTCGCGGTCGTCGAAAGACTCCGGGCCATCAATGGCCTGGCGCGGGTGACGGCCGTCGTCGCCGCGGATACGTGGACGATCGGCCCCCTGGAGGTAGACCTGCTCGTGGCCTCGGCCGAGGCGCCCCCCTCAGCGTGAAGCAGCCACGCTCCACGCTCGCCTGACCCGCCGCTCTTGCACGCTCCCCTCCCGACAGGGTAATAAAGACTCAGCCCCGGCACGAGCCGCGCCAGGAGTGGGGACTGTGCACGAGTTGCTCGCCCAACCACAGCATGTCATTGCCGTCGACCCAGGCCGAGACAAGTGCGGCCTGGCTGTCGTTCGAGGCGACGGGCGCGTGCTCCAGAAGGCGGTCGTGCCTGCCAGGCAGATCGGGCAGGTTGTGGAGCGCCTGCTCGCGGACTACCCCGGCTCGGTGCTTGCCCTCGGGGACCGCACCGCGGCGAGAGACATCCGGGAGATTATCGGCGAGCGCGTCCCAGTCAATCCCGTGCTTGTAGACGAACACCGCTCGACCGAGCAAGGGCGGCGCCGATACTTTCGGGAGAACCCCCCCCGTGGTTGGCGGCGCCTGTTGCCCATCGGGCTTCAGACGCCGCCGCGCCCGTACGATGACTACGTCGCGGTAGTGCTCGCCGAACGCTACCTCGATTCTTTGCGGCGCACATGATCGACAGGCCTGCTATGCCTGTTGAGCGCCCGCCTCGCCGCCCTGGGCCGGCTGCGGCCCGCCCTGCAGCATGCTCTTGAGATAGGGCGTGAACAGATCTATCGGCACCGGAAAGATCGTCGTCGAGTTGTGCTCGGCGGCCACCTCTGAGAGCGTCTGAAGGAAACGAAGCTGCAGCGCGATTGGCTGCGTTGAGATGATCGCCGCCGCGTCCTTCAGCCGCTCAGCGGCCTGAAACTCGCCCTCCGCGTTGATGACCTTGGCGCGCCGTTCTCGCTCGATCTCCGCCTGCCGGGCCATCGCGCGCTTCATCGTGTCCGGCAGGACCACGTCCCGCACCTCGACCATCGAGACCTTGATGCCCCATGGCTCTGTCTGCTCGTCGATGATCTCCTGAAGGCGATGGTTGATCTTGTCCCGCTCGGAGAGCAGCTCGTCGAGCTCAGACTGCCCGAGCACGCTTCGCAGCGTCGTCTGCGCCAGCAGGTATGTCGCCTTGTGGAAGTTCTGGACCTTGACGACGGCGTCGGCCGGCTCCAGGACCCGGTAGTAGACGACCGCGTCCACGGTCGCGGGCACGTTGTCCTTTGTCATCAGCTCCTGCCGCTGAACATCGATCGTCTCGATGCGGGTGCTGATGCGCTCCATCCTGTCGACCACAGGTATCAGCAGGATGAGCCCCGGTCCCTTCACCGGGAT
>JALGXV010000266.1 GCA_029821885.1 Candidatus Hebobacteria bacterium | reverse complement strand
GTAGGGATTGCCCTTCTCGAAGAGCCTGTGGGAGGGGTCGCAGTAGCGCCAGAAGCCATGCTGGAGGCGATCGGGCCCCATCTCCACCATCATCGCGAAGTCGAAGTCGTCAACCTGAAGCAGCGCTCGGAAGGCGCGGAAGCGGGCCGCGGTCATCTCCCTGACGGAGTCGAGCAGCGCATCCTTATCGTCGGTCCGGAAGTCCTTCACATCGATGATGTACTCGCCGCCCGCCGCCTGATCGAGGACATCCTTTATGCCCTCGGGATGCGTGAACGCAACATCCCTGCTGGGAGTCATGAAGCCGGACACCATGATGCCGTTGAGCGGCTTGGGCGGATAGGTCTGAGGAATGCCGACGACGAGCGACTTCAGTCGGTTGCGTGAGAGGTAGTTCCAGACAGTCCGCGCGGTGATGGCGCTCGCGTTCGCGACCTTCAGCGAGTCGTATTCGTAGGAAGCGCGATTGCGGAACCCGTAGACCCCGAGCATGCCGGGGTCCTTGGAGGTCAGCATCGCCGTCCAGGCCGGAACCGTGATGGGCGGCACCGTCGAGTGCAGTCGCGCGCCCACGCCCTGCTCGACGATCGCCTTGAGGTTCGGCATTTCATCGAGCCATGCCTCGAGTGCCCACTGAGGGGTGAGGCAGTCCAAGCCAATGACGACAAGACGCTTCATTCTCGACCTCTCAGCCCGCGGCCTCGGCGAGGAGCTTCGCCACCTCGGGCCGGGTGAACTCCGCCGGCGGCAGCTCCCCCCGGCCCAGCATCTCGCGGACCTTCGTCCCGCTGAGGAACACGTGCTCTTCCTTCCCGTGCGGGCACGTCTTCGTGGTGGCCATGTTGCCGCACATCCGGCAGAAGAAGGCGTGGTCGAAGAACAACGGAGTGATGTCGATCTCCTGCGGCTCGAACTCCCCGAAGATGGCATGGGCGTCATAGGTGCCATAGTAGTCGCCGACGCCGGCGTGGTCTCGCCCGACGATGAAGTGCGTACAGCCGTAGTTCTTTCGCACCAGCGCGTGGAAGATGGCCTCCCTCGGGCCTGCATAGCGCATGGCGGCGGGGAACACGGACAGCACGACGCGATCGCTCGGGTAGTACTTCGAGATCAGCTCCTCGTAGCACCGCATCCGCACGTCGGCCGGGATATCGTCGCTCTTTGTCTCGCCCACCAGGGGATGGATGAGGAGCCCGTCGGTCACCTCAAGCGCGCACTTCTGGAGATACTCGTGCGCCCGGTGTATCGGGTTGCGCGTCTGGAAGGCCGCCACGCGATTCCATCCCTTCGTCGAGAACAGGACCCGAGTCTCCTTCGGCTCCAGCCTATGCCGAACGAAGTCCTTGTGCTCCGGCCGCCGGATCATATTGACCGTCCCGCCGATATAGACGGGCGAGATGCTGCGCAGGTACTGGACGCCTGGATGCCCATCGTCGCTCGTGCGCAGCACCATCTGAGCCTCGTAGTCGTGGTCGACCTCGTAGCAGCCATCCACCTCCATCACCGCAAGGGCGCGGCCCGCCTCGTCCACCAGGGCCAGCTCATCTCCACTCTTCAGCTGCTTGTGATCGTCGCTCTTGGCGGAGAGAACCACCGGGATGCTCCACACCCTCCCGCTCGCCAGCCGCATCGAGTTGACGACGCTGCGGTAGTCCGACTCCGTCAGGAAGCCCTCCAGCGGGCTCATCGCTCCCGCCGCGATCATCTCGAGATCGGCCAGCTCCCTCTGGTTCAGGGCGAGCTTCGGCAGCTCGCCACACCTCTTCGCGAGCTGCTCTCGCTGTTCGCCCGAGACCATGCGATTGACAAGCCTTCCGCCATGGGGGTGGATCATTGGTGGAACCTCAACTCCTCAAGGTAGCTACAGATATCCCAGCTCGCGCAGCCGCTGCCGCGCGGCCGCCAGCTCTGCATCAGTCATCCGTCCGGCCTCCGGCGCCTCCTCGGCGCGCCGTGGTGGCGCCGGATGCGAGGCCAGATCTCGGAGCACGTAGGTGGCGAACTCCGTGACAGATCGGAACCCCGTCCCCTCTATGAGCTGCCCGAGGCGCTCATAGAGCGGGCGAGGGATCTTCAGCGTCACCATCTCCGAGGGATCGCGGGGCGCCATTCCCTTACACTCCTAACAGAGTGTAGCGCATTCCGACGGTCACGTCAACCCTGTGGGGCACGGTGCAGGCCCTGCGCACCAGAAGCTCGAAAATGGACCTGGGGATGCAGGGAGGCCGACCGAGAGGGAATGCCATGGAGGTCTACTTCTTCAGACATGGGGAGGCCGAGCCGGCCGCCCCGGGTGGCTCAGATCAGTCCCGTCACCTGACCGACCGCGGGAAGCGGGACGTCCACACCGTGGGGGTGCGGCTGCAGGCCGCCGGCGTGAAGCCCGAGGCGATCCTCACGAGCCCACTGGTCCGGGCCCGTCAAACCGGCGAGATCCTGCAGCAGGTCTTCGGCGTGAAGGCGGAACACGATGAGAGGCTGCGCTGCGGCGCGACGCTCGGGTCCGTTCAGACGCTGCTGTCGGAATGTTCGAAAGAACGCGTGATGCTGGTGGGACACGAGCCTGACCTCAGCACCATCGTCGGGCAACTCACCGGCGGCCGCGTGAAGCTCAGCACGAGCGCAGTGGCCCGCGTGGACGTCGACACCTTCGAGCCGGGACACGGCATACTGATGTGGCTCCTCTCCCCCAAGCTGCTCGCCACCGACTGACCAGGAACCAGGGGAACCGCCAACCACGATGTCGCTGCGCACTGAGAACAGCCTTCGGGATTCGCTCCGCCGGATCGACGGCCGGGGATACAAGGCCTACAAGGATCTCCGAGGGGCGTACGACTTCGGCCGATACGCCCTGTTCATAGACCATGTGCAAGGCGACCCGTTTGCCTCGCCGAGCCGTCTGCGGGTCCGGGTGCCCGCGGCCGTTGCTCAGTTTCCCCCCGTGCTCTTCTCGAACCGAGCGCGGAAGACAGCTCTCGAGGACTACCTCACGCGAGGCTTCGGCGCGGCCTGCGGGGAGCGCGCCCGGCGCGATCGCGGCTCGGGCAAGAGCGGGCAGATCTACACCGCCGACTGCGCGCAGGAGGTGCTCGAGCGGACGTCGGCGCGAGTCACGAGCGAACACGTCGAGCTCCGCTTCTTCCTCGGGCTCCCGGCCTTCGGCCGCCGCATCGCGGGACGGCAGGCGGAGGAGATGCTGTGCCAGGATGTGCCCGCCATCGTGACCGCGTCGATGCTGCACGGCAGTCTGCCGGCGGCAGAGGTCCTTCGCCACGTCGAGACAGTTGAAGACGCGCAGGCTCTGCGCGGCCAGCTCAAACCGAACAAGCTGGTGGCGTTCGTCCGCGAAGGAGCGGTGCTGCCGCGGGAGAGCGGAGTCAGCGATCGACCCCTCCAGGGCCAGGTCGTGCTCTTCGAGTCGCCCGCTTCGCTCAGGGTCGAGCTGGAAGGGCCAAACTGCGGCCGGGTGGCGGGCATGGGAATCCCGGAGGGAGTGACGCTGATCGTCGGCGGCGGGTACCACGGGAAGTCTACTCTGCTCAACGCCATCTCGCGCGGCGTCTACGACCACCTCCCCGGCGACGGCCGGGAGTACGTCGTCTCTCATTCCGATGCCGTGAAGATCCGCGCCGAGGATGGGCGGTTCATCGAGAAGGTCGATATCTCCCCCTTCATCAGCAACCTTCCCTTCGGAAGAGACACCAGGGCGTTCTCGACGCCGAACGCCTCCGGGTCGACCTCTCAGGCGGCGAACATCATCGAGGCGCTGGAGTCAGGCGCGCAGGTCCTGCTGCTCGACGAGGACACGTCGGCCACCAATTTCATGATACGTGACGAACGGATGCAGGCCCTCGTCGCCAAGGAGAAGGAGCCGATCACGCCGCTGATCGACACGATTCGGGCGCTGTACGAGGAGCGCGGCGTCTCATCCATCCTGGTGATGGGCGGATCGGGCGATTACTTCGATGTCGCCGACACCGTTATCATGCTCGACAGCTACCGGCCACAGGACGCCACCGAGGCGGCCCGCTCGATTGCCCGAGAGCATCAGACCGGGCGGCAGGTGGAGTTCAGCGGACACTTCACCGATCTACGCGCACGGGTTCCGCTCGCGCAGGGCGTTCAGGCGCGGCGCGGCCGACACGTCAAGATCAGGGCCCGCGGCGAAGAGGCGATCTCATTTGGCTACGAGGAGATCGATCTCTCCGCGGTCGAGCAGATCGTCGAGCAGTCACAGGTGAGGGCCTGTGGATGGATCATCCATCAGGCGGCCGAGCGGCTCTTCGATGGGAGGTGCGGCCTCCCGGAGATCCTCGATCTGATCGAGCGCCAGCTCGACGAAGAAGGTCTGGAAGCGATGGTGCCGGACCTCGCGGCCGACT
>JALGXV010000265.1 GCA_029821885.1 Candidatus Hebobacteria bacterium | reverse complement strand
ACCGCCGACGATGGCATTGGCGCCCAGGTGGTTCACGTTGAAGTCCGCTATGTGCATGCCGCCGCCGCGGCCCCGGCAGTAGCCGTCTTCCCGCCCGAGCAGCTCCGCCATCGTACGCACCAAGTGGAGCCGCAAGGCACGCGGGAGCAACTCATCGCCGCTCCGACCGTCGCACTCCTCCCCCATCCACTCGGCGATGCGCTCGGGAGGCATGCGCATGAGAGCATAGGCCCCCTTGGCGATTGCGTGCCCGTGACCTCGGTGGGTGGAAGTGATGTAGTCATCGCCGCGAAGAGCTGCCATCGCTCCCACGGCGACCGCTTCTTGTCCGATGGACAGATGGGTGGCACCGCTGAACGAGAACCCCTCATGCGGCTTCACGGAACCGTCTTTCAGGGCAATGATCATCTGCTCGAAGGAGCGGACCGTGAGCAGCCATTCGAGCAATCCGACAGCTTCCTCCTCGGTCAGACGCGCCCCTATCTCATCGGCGGCCGTGCCGCCATAGCAGAACGCTCTCACTTGCCCGAGATCAATCGGTTCGCACTGGAATACCGGGAGGACATCGACCTCTTTGACCATGAAACACGTCTCCTTCGAGAGCCTACTCCGTCCCAAAAGCGGTTGGCGTGAGGTGGCTGCTGCGGACGTATGGACCGACCCCACGTGAGAGCCGGTCCGGCCATCTGACACGTAGCATAGACCGGGCAGCATGCACTGTCAACAAAGCCCGCCGACGCCAGGGGAGTGCCGCCTCTCGGTAGAAAGACACTGGCAGCGGAGTCCCGGGGTCGGCCGATCGGCCCACGGCGGCGTTGCATTCCGGCGGAGGCGATGAGGTGGGAAACAACGCGGTGGACACAGTCGTAGCCGGCCACATCTGTCTCGACATGATCCCCGAGTTCCCACGGGCCGAGTCCAGTCTTGCCGACCTGCTGGTCCCGGGCAAGCTCATCGATGTCGGCCGCCTGACGACCGCCACGGGCGGACCCGTGTCCAATACGGGGCTGGCCCTTCACCGACTTGGCTTCTCCGTGCGTCTGATGGGCAAGGTGGGTGACGACGTGGTCGGCCGAGCTATTGTCGAGCTGATTCAGCAGCACGATCCCGCGCTGGCAGAGGGCATGATCGTCACCGGTGACAGCGCCAGCTCCTACACGGTGGTGATCAACCCGCCAGGCGTGGATCGCATCTTCCTTCACTCCCCTGGCGCGAACGACACCTTTGGCGCCGACGACATCGACTACGCTGCCTTGGAAAGCTCCCGCCTGTTCCACTTCGGCTATCCGCCCTTGATGCGCCGCATGTTCGCCGACGGCGGCGAGGAGCTGGCATCGCTGCTGAGGCACGTGAAGGAACGAGATCTGACGACCTCCCTCGACATGGCGCGGCCTGACCCAGCTTCGGAGGCCGGGAGGGCCGACTGGCGTGGGGTCCTCGAGCGCGCACTGCCACACGTCGACGTCTTCCTGCCGAGCTTCGACGAGACGCTCTTCATGCTCGACCGAGAGCGATTCGCGCGGATACAGCGGGCCAGCGCGGGTGGAGATCTGAACGCCCGAGCCGACGGTGTGCTGCTGCGAGATCTGGCAGATGAGTTGATCGCGATGGGCGCGGCCGTTGTCGCGTTCAAGCTTGGCACGCAGGGGCTGTACCTGCGCACGACCAACGACCCTGTCCGTCTGGCCGACATGGGAAAGTGCGCTCTCTCTGCCACAGCCGAGTGGTCAGACCGAGAGCTGCTGGTGCCTTGCTTTGAGGTAGACGTAGTGGGCACAACCGGCTCGGGAGACTGCACCATCGCCGGCTTCCTGGGCGGTTTGCTGAAGGGGCTCGGACCTGAAGAGACGATGACGGCCGCGGTGGCCGTAGGCGCCTGCAATGTCGAGAGCGCCGACGCGACCAGCGGCATACCTCACTGGTCTGTCGTGGAGGAACGGCTTGCAGGCGAGTGGCGGCGAAGGGACGTGTCCTGCAACCTGAAGGGCTGGACCTGGGATGACCAGAACGGAGTCTGGCGGCCCGACTCGACCACCGGATGAAAGGGTATTGCCATGAAGAGAAGCGAGGTCGAAGCTGCGCGGGAGCGCGCCTGCGAGATGCTGGCAAGTGCTGAGATAGTGATTACAGACGAAGAGCGCGACGATATGGAGGTCATCGACCTCGGCCTCAGTGAGTTCGAGCGCACCGGGCTCATGCTGGTAGTCTATATCAACACAGACCGGTACTGCGCGAAGGAACTCATCATGTTCCCGCGGCAGACCTGCCCTGAGCACCGCCACCCCCGCCTAGAGGCAGACCCCGGCAAGATGGAGACATTCCGCTGCCGCTGGGGCAAGGTGTGGCTGTGCTTCGAGGGGGATCCCACCTCCGCCCCAAAAGCGCGGGTGCCGAAGGGAAGCGAGGACTACTACACCGTCTTTCATGAAGTAGAGCTGAATCCAGGAGACCAGTATACGATTCCCTCAGATACGCTGCACTGGTTCCAGGCCGACGATGAGGGAGCCATTGTCTCAGAGTTCTCCAGCACCAGCCGGGACGAGCACGACGTCTTCACCGACCCCCGCATCAGCCGAGCGCCGGTCATCGAAGAGGGATAGCGAGGAAAGCGATCCCGCGCCGCTGCATTCCGATGTAGCGCGGCATGTCGCAGCCGACGGGACCAGGCCGAGTGATGCGTGGGCGCGGGCCTGTCACGGCTCCGGATACTGATCGCTCGGCACGAGGGTGTAGACGCGCTCTCGCCTCATGAGGCCGTCGAGCAGGTCCCGCGGGTACTCCTTGCCGCCGACGGCCACTGTGTCAAGCCCAAGGCGGGACCACTCCTCTCCCGCTGAGACCCAGGCCTCATTCTGGAGATGAGCGCCCCCGCTCGTGTCGGTGATGAACCAACCGTAGTCTCTCAGAGCCCGCGCCAGCACGCGCCCATAGCCCTTCATCTGGGCGACCTCTTCCGGCAGGGACGCCAGCCACTCTTCGATCTCCTCATCCGTCACGTCGAGGGCAAACCGCATACCCTCCGGTATCCCCTCCGGGCGGCCGGGATGCTCCAGCTTGGTCGCCGGCGCGACGAAGTGCGTGCCATCGGTGTTGCGGATGGGCATTGACAAGGCATGGGCGATCTCGCCCTGTTTCACCTCTTCCGGGCGCACGAGCATCGCGAGGTACTGGACGCCAATCCCTCGCGAGGGACCGAACCCATCTTCTTTCGTCCGGTAGTCCCCGTCCACGAGGTTCGCATTGGAGGCGTGTATGACCCCGTCGCGGAACTCGACCTGCCAGAAGTTCCATTCCCGCCCGGCCTCAGGGTCCAGCAGGATCATCTGCGCGTCGGTCCCAGGCGCGGGCTGCCAGTCTGGATTCCACGGCACAGTCTTCCCATTCATGTTCGGCCAATCCCACTTCGTCTCGACCGGGTACTCCCCGGTGGCATCCGAGACGTAGTAGACCGGATACGTATACGCCCAGAGGTTGAGGTTGAAGTTGCCGGATCGAGATGCCGGCGCGTCGTACCACAGCCTGTCGCGGTAGAGGTCTGACTGAGGATGTCGCGGCAGGTTGCTGACTGGTATGTTCCACGGCGCCTTCTCACCATAGGGTCGAACGTACCGGGCCACGATGTCTCCTTCGCCGAACTGCTGCGGCTGCGATCGGCCAGCGCCCGAACGGCACCCAACGACCAGGGGCATCAGCAATAGCAGCATCGCCAACGCCGAACGAGATCGGACGTGCCTCTGCCTCGGCGAAGCTCGGGCCGACACCTGGTGCCTCCGCTGACCTTTGCCGCTCATCGCGCCGCTCTCACATCACTCCTGTAGGGTCGCGCCCGGCGCGACCGGCGTGCGTCAGGGGCCCGTCGCCCTAGTGCCTCCGGGCCTCGGCTGGGCCTCTGAGCGAGCCGCCCAGAAGGACCGGGACTACGTGTCACGGCTAGCGTCGCGCAGGGATCGCCTCGCAGCGTGGAAGTGGCGCTTGACAACGTCGTAGGCCATCTTCGGCCGGCGATACTCATCGACAAGTCCCTTGTTGTTGAACGATCGAGGGCGGCGCAGTGCCATTGACAGGGCCTCCGATGAGCGGATGTCGCAGAGCTGCCAAACGCATGCGCCACACCAGCGCTCGCGGTCAGCCAGCAGGTGCTGCAGCGCCCGGTCCAGCACCTCGGCCTGGTACTGCTCGCTCCAGTGCTTCGCGTGCCAGTCTCGCCAGCCCCACACGGCACCCGCGCCTATCTCCGCAATCATGAGGGGCTTGTCGGCGAAGCCGCGCTCATCGACCGTCTGAGACACTTCGTCGAGCGCGGCGGGGATCTCATCCGGCGTATGGTGATACCACCCCGGATACACGTCCACCGACACCACATCCACGAGGTCGAAGCACAGGTCCTTCGCCGGGCGCGTGGAGGTGTAGCTGAGGAGGCGGGACGGGTCGAGCTCCCGCAACCGACCCAGCAGCGTCTC
>JALGXV010000040.1 GCA_029821885.1 Candidatus Hebobacteria bacterium | reverse complement strand
CTCTACGCCTTCAACCTCGATGGCGGCGGGTCCGCTGCAATGTGGTTTCGCGGCAAGATGATCGTCACTCCGAAGCGGCCTCTCACCAACGTGATCTGCCTCTACGTTAGAGACAGCTCGACCTCGCGTAAGCCATTGCGGCCGCCCAGGGGACTCGATTGGCGCAGCGGCCATCGGCCGCGTCCGGTTCTGCATTTCGCCGCCGGCGACGTGCGCGTCTGGGCACACCTGCCCCGGGAATGGGCCGGTAAGCAGTCCGTCATTGTCGAGGCGGATGCGCTGCTCCCGGAGGGTTGGCTTGTGTCGGTGCGCCTGGACGATGAGATGACGCCGACTGTCTCGGCTAAGCACCTCCCGGCCGAGCTCCACCTCGACCTGTCTCGCCTCACCGCGGGCAAGCACCGTATCTGGATCGAGATCCTGGACGGAGAGAGCAGGACTGTCGGGGGCATTGAGCGGATCTTCCTGCTGGGGACGGCCGGGCATCATGCGTGGTAGGCGAGCGGCTTGCTTGACGGGTGAGATCTGGGCATCATCGTGCCGGCTCCTCCCATGAAGTACGCTATCGTCACGTACGGCTGCCAGATGAACAGCGCCGATTCGGGCCTCATGGCCGCCGTCCTCGACGGCTCCGGCTGGCGGCCCGCCGAGTCCCGCGACGAGGCAGACCTAATCGTGCTGAACACATGCTCGGTGCGGGAACGGCCCGAGCATAAGGCCTACAGCCTGCTCGGCGAGCTACGGGAGTGGCGGCGCTCCCGCTCGGCGGCCGTCCTCGCCGTGTCAGGCTGCATGGCACAGCGTGCAGGTGAGCATATCCTCGCTCGTGCACCCCACGTGGACATCATCATCGGCACGCGCCACTTCCATCGCATCGCGGAGCTGGCCGCGCGAGTCTCGCGCGGTGAGCGACCCCTGGTCGAACTCGGCACCGACGACGATCCTTCCGACTGGCGTTGCGGCGCAGCGGCGGCCGTCGCAGCCGCGCGGCTGCGGGCCTTCGTCCCTGTCATCCGCGGTTGCTCCAACTTCTGCAGCTACTGCATAGTGCCGCGCGTGCGCGGATCAGAGGCGAGTCGTGCTGCGCACGATATCGAGCGAGAGATCGAATCGCTGGTGAGCCGCGGCACGCGCGAGGTCACCGTGCTCGGGCAGAACGTGCTTGCGTACGGACGCGACCTCCCAGAGGGACTAACATTCGCCCAGCTGCTCGAGCGCCTCGAAGGTATCGACGGACTATGGCGGATCCGCTTCACCACGTGTCACCCGCGAGACGTGAGCGATGGTGTCGTCAGGGCGATTGCTGGTTTGAGCAAGGTCTGCGAGCATATTCACTTGCCGATCCAGGCCGGGACAGACCGTCTGCTCGAAGAGATGAACCGCGGCTACACAACAGAGCATTACCTGGATGTAGTGACCCAACTTCGATCCCGTGTCCCGGCCATAGCGATCTCGACAGACATGATGGTCGGATTCCCTGGAGAGACAGAGGAAGACTTCTGTCGGAGTCTGCGTCTGTACGAGCGTATCCGGTTTGACTCGGCCTTCACCTTTGCCTACTCGCCTCGACCGGGCACGGCGGCCGCGGGAAGGCCGGACCAGGTTCCTCGGCAGACCCGACTGGCACGTCTCAGCAGGTTGATCGAACTCCAGAATCAGATCGCTATCGAGGTCAACCAGCGTCGGGTAGGGGAGGAGGTGGAACTGCTCGTGGACGGGACGGCACACCGCGGGCGGGGTCTCCTCTCGGGCCGAACGCGCACGAACAAGCAGACCCTGTTCGCCGGGGACACCCACCTCATTGGCACCTTGGCCAATGTACGCCTGGTGAAGGCTCACCTGTGGGGCTTCATGGGCGAGCTGCTGGTGCAAGGCCAGACGCTCTAGCACGCTCCTTTCCGGACCGGGTGCGGCCAGTCTTCGGACTTGATATACAAACGTCTGTGTGCTATTATGCAGCCGTCTCGTTGACCTCCAAATTACTGTTGACGTACTACATCTAGTATGGTATATAACACCGCTTCCACCATATAAGGTGTAGAGTGTTGTGAAGTGCCCGTTCTGTCAGCACCGCGATAGTAGAGTCTTGGACTCACGGACCAGTGACGACGACGCGGTCGTCAGGCGCCGACGCGAGTGCCCCGAGTGCAGCCGCAGGTTCACCACCTATGAGCGCCCGACCGGGGTGCGAGTGTACGTCATCAAGAAGGATGGACGGCGTGAGCCGTTCGATCGAGAGAAGGTGCTCGCCGGGATGAGCAAGGCGTGCGAGAAGCGGCCGATCAGTCGTGAAGTTGTTGAGGAAGCGGCCGATGCAATCGAGCGTCGAGCGAAGGACGAACTCTCGGAGGAGGTGCCGTCGCGCAAGATCGGGAGCTGGGTCATGGACGCGTTGAGGGACGCGGACGAAGTCGCTTACGTGCGCTTCGCATCCGTGTACAAGGAGTTCCGCGATACCGGCTCATTCCTAAAGGAGATTCAAACACTCGTGCGGAATGCGTCAGCGCCGAGGGAGGGGGATACTCCCGAGCAGGCCACGCTCTTTGAGTCGCAGGAATGATCACGATGCATGAGGAGCCACACTAGTGCCTAGCTTGCCACACGATCTGCCTCTGCCTCAGTTCACCGAGAACGCCCTGACAGTCTTGCGCAAGCGCTACCTTCGGAAGAACGAGGAGGGCGTGCCAACCGAGGAGCCGTGGGAGATGTTCTGGCGCGTGGCCAGAGACGTGGCCTCGGCCAGCGCTCGCTACGACCCGGCAGCCGACCTCGAAGCAGAGGCCCGAGGATTCTATCGCGCGATGGCGCAGTTGGACTTCCTGCCGAACTCGCCCACCTTGATGAACGCGGGCAGGGAGCTCCAGCAGCTATCGGCCTGCTTCGTGCTTCCCGTCGAGGATTCGATGGAATCGATCTTCGAAACCATCAAGGATACGGCGCTCATCCATCAGTCTGGCGGGGGCACGGGCTTCTCTTTCTCGCGCCTACGGCCCCAGGGCGACCTCGTTCGCACGACAGGAGGCATCGCCTCGGGCCCGGTTTCGTTCATGAGGGTCTTCAACGCCGCGACGGAAGCCGTGAAGCAAGGCGGCACTCGGCGCGGCGCAAACATGGCCATCCTTCGCGTCGACCATCCTGATATCGTCGAGTTCATCACTGCTAAGCGCGACACGTCTACCCTGACCAATTTCAATATCTCGGTCGGCCTGACGGAGGACTTCATGGAGGCCGTCCGCGACGACACGGAGTACGACCTCGTCAACCCGCGCACGAGGAAGGTCGTCGAGCGCAAGCGGGCGCGAGAGATCTTCGACCTGATCGTCGAGGGGGCCTGGGCAACGGGGGAGCCCGGCATAGTCTTCCTGGATCGACTCAACGAGGCCAATCCGACGCCGGCGCTCGGCGAGATCGAGTCCACCAATCCCTGTGGCGAGCAGCCGCTGCTGCCCTATGAGGCCTGCAACCTCGGCTCACTGAACCTATCGCACTTCGTGCGGCAGGGCGAGCGGCCAGAGATCGAATTCGAGCGGCTTGGCACGGCTATCGAGAAGGCTGTTCGGTTCCTGGACGATGTCATAGATGTCAACGAGTATCCGCTGGACAAGATCGGCGAGATGGCTCGCGGCAATCGGAAGATCGGCCTCGGCGTCATGGGCTTCGCCGACATGCTGATCCAACTTGGAATCCCTTCCGATTCCGAGCAGGGACTCGAGACGGCCGGACAGGTGATGCGCTTCATCCATGAGCGAGGCCGCGCCGCCTCGGAGGAGGTGGCACGCGAGCGCGGGGTATTCCCCAACTTCGAGCACAGCATCTTCGCCGAAGCCGGCCCCCGCCTGCGCAACGCGACGGTGACCACGATCGCTCCGACGGGCACGCTGTCGATCATCGCGGGATGCTCCTCGGGCATCGAGCCCCTATTCGCCGTCGTTTACACACGGCGTATCCTCGACGGGCAGGAGATGCTCGAGGTCCACCCCCTCTTCGAGAAGATGGCAGTGGAGCGAGGGTTCTACTCGGACCAGCTGATGAGGGAGATCGGAGAGCACAAATCGCTCGCCGACGTCGACGGCATTCCCGACGACGTCCGGCGGCTCTTCGTCACCGCATACGACATCTCACCCGAATGGCATATCCGCATGCAGGGCGAGTTCCAGCGGCACACTGACAATGCCGTGTCCAAGACGGTCAACTTCCGCAACGAAGCAACGACGGAAGACATCCGGCGCGTCTACATGCTGGCCGACGAACTAGGCTGCAAGGGCGTAACAGTCTACAGAGACGGCTCGCGGGACGCGCAGGTCCTCACCGCCGGCGACAAGGCTCCAGCGAAGGTGGAGGAGGAGGCGCCGCTGATCGCGGATGCGGCCACTATCGTCCCGCGACCGCGCCCCACGGTCACCGCGGGAAGCACCGAGAAGATAAAGACGGGATGCGGCAACCTGTATGTAACGGTCAACGAAGACGAGCAAGGTCTGTGCGAGGTGTTCACGACCATCGGCAAGTCCGGCGGGTGCACTGCATCGCAGTCGGAGGCGACGGCGCGTATGATATCCCTCGTCTTGAGGTCGGGAGTGGACCCCAAGTCCATCGTGGACGAACTTAAGGGAATCCGGTGTCCCATGCCCTCCTGGGATCGAGGCTCGGTTACACTTTCCTGCGCGGACGCCGTGGGGAAAGCCATCGAGCGATATCTCTCCTCGAACGGACACGGGAACGGGTACGAGGGCTCGGCCACGGCCGCACTCGAGAGGGCCACGGAGAACGACATCGCGAGTGCCGGCTACAACCCGGAGTGTCCTGACTGTGGCAACATGCTGGAACTGTCGGAAGGCTGTGTAGTCTGCCGCGCCTGCGGGTACTCTCGCTGTACCTAGCGCGTTGAGACCCCGCGCGCCCGATTCGAGGCGAATCCCTTGGCCGACTGGCACCGCATTCTTGACATACTCAACCTACCTGACGAGCCCGCGGTGTTGGTGGGGGCTCCGCGAGGCGACTCCGCAGTGGTTCAATCGCTGTTGGAGGTCAGGCCCTCAGCTCGGATCACCATCCTGGGAGTTGTGCTGCCGGACACAGCGCAGTGGGGCTCGGCCCCAGTTGTCGCTCCGGGTGAGCTCAGCTCGGCGGTGGCAACAGGCAGTGTGGATGCAATCCTGCTAGACCACGCCATGGACCACATAGTCATCGACGCGTTGTCCCGGCACGAGGGACTGGGGCCAAAGCAGTCGGGAGGAGGGGAGTACTCACCCTGGGCTCGCGCTCTCAGAGCTTACTGGCGTGCCGGTGATCTCGAGGAGGTAGCGGCCCCGTTCTTCGTCGGACTGATGAAGGACTGCCAGTCGGCGCTCCGCAGGTCCGGCAAGATTGTCATCCATCACCGCATCGTCGGCAGCGACCTGATCGCGGGTCAGCCAATGGACTTGTACGCGGAGTACATCCAGCTGGCTCGACGATGGGTCAAGACTTCGTCACTGCTACTGCGCGAGGCGCCGCTGGATTCCTTCGACCCCCAGTGGTGGCTCTGCCTCGAATCGGGAAGCTAGGGCCCTCCCGGTGTGACAGCGAGCCCTCCCCTGCGGCCGCGCTCTCTTGCCATCGCGACTGACGTGCTCTCGGCATCCGGGGCCCAGAGATGGAAGAGGCGGGAGACAACTACTCGGCCGCGGACTGCGTCAAGCGGAACAGGCCCGAAGTGCCGGCTGTCGTAGGAGTTCGTGGAGGAGTCGCCAAGGACATAGACATGGCGTTCCGGCACGGTGAGCCGCACGAGCTGTGGGCCCTCGCCATAGCGCGACTTCGAGCGTAGCAGCAGCGGGACTTGCCGGGCAGGCACCACCTCTTGCAGCCGTTGCCCGTGGTGGACGCTTTCCAACAGCCAGACGGACTCGCCGCCGAGCGCAAACACCCGTTTCAGGAAGACTTGGTCGTCAACAGCCAGGAGTACGACATCGCCCTTCTGCAGCGCCTCCCGGCCGGCCACACGGCTAGTCAGGAACACCTGCCCGCTGTGAAAGGTCGGGGCCATCGACTCCCCCAGCACGACACCTGGCCTCATCGGCGAGGCGAGGATGCCAATCAGCACACACATCGCCAGGAAGACGATGGTGCGCGTACGCTCGATTCGACAGGCTCCCTCGACCGGCATTGATCCCGACCCTTCCGGGGCTGGCGACAGGCCCAGCACCGGTTTACTCCTACATGGAGTATCCCACAGAGCCGCCCACCTTATGCGCGGTGAGAGCGATAGTTGTGCAGTTCGCGGTCACGCGCTCCGCCGGCTCATCCGGCTGCCAGGACCTGCACGACCACTTGGCGCCGGCGCGGCCCGTCGAACTCGCAGAAGTAGATGCCCTGCCATGTGCCCAACTCTAGCTTCCCGTCCTCTACGGGTACCAGCACCGAGTGTCCTACCAAGCCGCTCTTAGCATGAGCGTCTGAGTTCCCCTCCACGTGGGCATAGGGACCGCTTCGAGGCACTAAGCGGGCGAGCGCCTCCATGACATCCGACATCACGTCGGGATCGGCGTTCTCGTTTATGGTGACACCGGCCGTCGTGTGAGCGCTGAAGACCGCCACAATGCCGCTCTTCGTCGCCGACCGGGACACGACCTCCTGCACCTGTCCAGTGATGTCAATAGCCTGCGTGCGCGATCTCGTGGCAACCTCGATTCGTTCCATCTGCCTCCCTCGGCGGCCGCGTGTCAGTCCGACAGCATCTCGCGCATGCGGTCCAGATAGTCGAGCACTGTGATGACGACGCTCGCATGGCTCCACGTCAAAGGCGACACCGACAGCGGCTCATTCGTATAGGGGTTCACCTGTTCCGCCAGCACGCCCGAGGGCAGAGCATGGTCCGCCACCCACTCGATGATCGGGAGCGCTGCCGATTTCAGCTCCGCAGGACTCGACGCGCGCGCGATGAGGTACTGCGCGTACCAGAGAGTGGCGATGAACCACGGGTTCCCCGGCACCCGGCTGACGTCGCCCTCCACCTGGTGGTAGTAGTCCCCGGCATAGCGCGCGAGCCCACCCACGTCGGTGTTGACCCATAGCTCTTCCTTCAGTGCAGCCGCGGTCGCTATCATCTCCGGGTCATCACACTCACAGACCCCCAAGAGCAGCGCGCCGTACACGCTGGAGTCAGGCGTCATGTCCAGCTGATAGCGGACGCCATCCTCTTCGGCTGTGGCACAACGAGCGAACCTGTTGAGATCCCTATTGTACAGGTGGCGCCTCAGCGCCTCCCGCATCTTGCCGGAGGCGGACCGGTAGCGGTCTGCATGCTCAGTCTCCCCGAAGGCCTCGGCGAAGTTGGCCGCCGCGTTGAGGCCGGCACATACCGCTGCAACTGTGTAGGTGTGCACACCAAGTCGTTCCTCCCACAGGTCGTGGCAGGGGAGGGGGAGACCGCTTTCCTCGTTCCGAAAGCGCAACATGAACTCCGCTGCGCGCACGACGACCGGCCTGTAGAACGGTTTGATGAATTCTATGTCGTGATAGAGCGAGAAGTGCTCCCAGAGCGCCCAGACGACGAGTCCCGTCCCGTCTTCCTGAATGGGCAGGTGGGGACGGCCGTCGTAGACCCACGGCTGCCACGAACTGGCGAGAGTCCCGTCCGAGTTGTACTTGTGCAAGAAGTACCCGCCCGGCTCTATGACCTCCGCAGAGAACTGGAAGAAGCTCCTTGCAACGTGGGAGTATCCCGCGCGCGCCATGGCGTAAGCCGCGATGGCCCCGTCGCGCGGCCACATATAGCAGTATGTATCATCTGCGAATGTGCGGATGTCCCAGTCGCTGGCGGCGATGAACGCTCCGCCGCTGTCCAGGTGTGTACGCATTATGAGCAGGCTCCGCTTGAACAGATCGACGACGGAGCGTGGCAGATCAAGGAAATCGCGGTCCTCCTTGTTCACCCACAGGCGCCAGTAGTTGTGGGTCCTCCGCAGGAGTTCGCCAGGGCCCTTGTCGTGGATCACAGCGCTCAGCCGCTCGAGCTCCGAGTGCTCGGAGCCGGCCAGTAACCAGTAGAAGAACTCCCCTTCGCCACGGGCGGCTAGCTGGACCGTGACGCCGACGACAGAATCGGCTGCGCCGTGATCGATCGGATTCCCGGACAGCGACCCGTCCTCGGCATCCATCCACGTTCCAGCGAGATGCGGGCCCTTGCGCCCGCAGGCCCATTGGTCGAGGCCGCACGTCGCGTCACTGCACGTGTGAACACTGAACCACCGGTCCCCTTTGTAGTGGACGACGGCCTTGAGATCGGGGTCATAGTAGGCCGTGTCGCCTGTCTGGGTGCCGGACACACGGAAGTCATGGTAGAAGAACACGCGCGCCTCACGCGCCTCCTCCCGCAAGTTTCGGACCCTCACGCGACGGACGAAGACTGGCTCGTGGAAATCGACGGCGTCCTCGAAGGAGAGCTCGATCCCGAGCGCTTCGTTTCCCGCCTCCACGTCCGTCACGAGCGAGTCCTCGCGGTAGAGCCTCGCTATCTGCCAGTCCGGTCCCAGCCAGGAGAAGGCCCCATCACACCATACGCCCAGGCGGAAAGGATGCCCATCGGAGTGGTTCTCGCGGCCGAGATGGGGATAGTATATGTCCCGCACCTGGTAGTCGCGATCGAAGTTGATCAGAAGCGTGCCATTGCTTATGGGCAGGTCCCTGGGCATGGGGCGTCCTCCTTCATCGACCTAACCCAGAGAGACCCAGGTCTTCGACGGCCGCGCGGAGTATCTCAGCCACACTCCAGGCCTGCGCAATACAGCCCCGAGGATCGTGGGGCTCGTCACCGTCGAAGATCTCCGAAACCTGACCGATCCCGGCCTCGTGCATGTGTCCGCCAAAGGCCCTCAGCCAGCTCCGTGCCCGCGCGCGCGCGGCCCGCTTACGTTCCGCCGTTCGTACGTAGGCGGTGATGAACGGGCCGAGCAACCACGGCCACACCGTTCCCTGGTGATAGGCGCCGTCACGCTTCCACTGATCTCCGACACAGTGCCCGCGATACCTTGGGTCGCGCGGCGACAATGTGCGAAGTCCATACGGAGTCAACAGGTCGCGCTCGACTGCACCGACAACCGCGCGGGCCCGAGAGCCCTCGATTGCGGGGTAGGGGAGGCTCACAGCGATGATCTGGTTCGGCCGCAAGGAGGCATCAACCAGAACGCCGCCGTCGACGACGTCATTGAGATACCCTTGTTCCTCGTTCCAGAAGCGTCGGCCGAAGCGATCTGCCACCTGCGCCGGCTCGGGTCCGGAATGTCGCGCGTTCAGCTCCTGGAGAAACCGGAGCGCGTTGTACCACAACGCATTTATCTCGACGGGCTTGCCATGGCGCGGGGTCACCACCCATTCGCCCACTTTCGCGTCCATCCACGTGAGCTGTGTGCTCGCCTCTCCCACTCTCAGCAGACCGTCCGAGTCAGCACCGATCCCATAGTGAGTGCCGCGCGCGTGCCAGTCGATGGCATCGACAAGCACGGTCAGGAACTCGTCGACGAACTCCCTGTCGCCGCTGTGCTGGAGGTACTTCTGAACTGCCCAGAACATCCAGAGAGTCGCGTCGGCGGTGTTGTAGTCAGGATGCGCATCGGCGTCGGGAATGCGGTTCGGGATCAGTCCCTGGTTGCAGTGCTCTGCATAGGCGACGAGGACCTCGCGGGCGACGTCGTGGCGTCCGGTCACGAGGGTGAGACCAGGCAAGCTTATCATCGCATCCCGGCCCCATTCCTCGAACCAGTGGTAGCCGGCGATGATCCCCCGCGGTCCCTTCTGCCCGGAAGTAGGCGGGCGCGAAACGAGGAACCTGTCGGCCGCCGCAATGAGCTGGCTCACCTGTACCGACGCCTGCGACCGCGGAGCCGTCAACGAAGTACGCCTGTCGCGCTCCAGGTCAAGCGCGGCGCCGGGGTCGAACGCATCCGGAGTGCCGACCGAAGCGACAACGAAGCGCGTCTCGCCCACCTCAAGCTGACATACGAAGTAGCCTGGGCTGTACTGGTCCTCCCGGAACTCGAGGCCGCGGGCGGCCTCCTGTGCGTATTCGAAGTTGTGGTACCAGTAGCCCCAGGGCTCGAAGTAGCCGCCTTGTACGTGAATATGCAGCGGCGGAACGCCAGGGCAGGGCTGCACGCTAATCCGGTCCCGTGCGCCAGATACCTCGGCGGTGGCGTCGAAGTCAGTGTTCTCGCGCATGAGGTGATGGTGGTCGCGGCAGTTGACGAGCGGGCGCACGACAAGGCTGGCGGTGCCGGCTCCCTCGATCAGCCGGTACCGCACGACCACGGCGTTCAAGCCGCTGCACATGGCCACCAGCTTCTCGAGGCGGATCGGCCTGGCTCCTTCGCTCTCGTAGAGAAACGTCGGAAACGGGTCCGCCCGGAACTCCTGGAGGTAGCGGTATCCCTGGGGGTAGATCGAGCCAGGGTACTGGTTGCAGGACAGATCATACTCAGTATCCGTCTCGGCCAGCGTCTCCTCGAGCTTGGATAGGAGGAGAGTGCGCTGAGTGGGCGGCCTCAGTGCTGCGATCAGGAGACCGTGATAGCGTCGAGTGTTCGCACCTGCTATCGTCGAGGAAGCATAGCCGCCGAGGCCGTTCGTCTCCAGCCACTCCTTGCCTGTTGCGCGCGCCCAGTCTCTGCAGATGTCAGCACCGAAGGAGATCATGCGGGATCCTCGGGCGGGAATGGCGGACCAGCCATGTTCCGCCGTCTCCCCCTCGTATTGCACACCTGCCCAGCGCCCTCCTCCGAGGAATGCCGAGCCGGAGGCCTGATGGGCGCACAATGTCTGAGCGCTGAACCCGGGATCTCTACCCGTCGACAGCGACATGCAGTTCGCGCAGTGTCCTCTGGAACACAGAGCGCGGCCCGATGGCCGGGCCGCGCTCTCACTAGATTCACCGCGTCCGGGCTCAGTCGGCCAGGCCGTACTTCTCTATGTTGGCGTCGGCCAGCTCCTGGATCTTCGGGAGCTGAGCCTTTCCCGCGTCAGTCCTGAACAGATGGCGGAAGCGGCGCTGAGGCCTCAGATACTCCTCGACCGGTATGGGCTTGATCTTCCGGACTCGCGTGACTTCGCCGTTCTCCCACTCAACCAGCGGATACAACCCACACTCAACGGCCAACCTGCCGATCTCAATGCTGAGCTTCTCATCATAGCCCCAGCCTGGCGGGCAGGGCACGTGCGCCTGGACGTACTTCGGACCGCGAACACCCATGGCCTTCTTCACCTTGCGCCGCAGGTCCGCGAAGATTGAGATGGAGCCCGTCGCAACATAGGGGATGCCGTGAGCCGCCGCGATCGCGGGGAGGTCCTTCTTCGGGCGGTCTTCGCCAAACGACTCCCGCCCGGCAGGGCTCGTGGTCGTGGCGGCTGCGAAGGGAGTCGCCCCGGAGCGCTGTATGCCCGTGTTCATGTAGGCTTCGTTGTCCATGCAGAAGTAGGCGACATCGTGGCCGCGCTCGAACATCCCCGACAGCGGGCCGAAGCCAATGTCGAGTGTTGCGCCGTCTCCCCCGAACGCGAGCACGCGGATGTCGTCCAGCTTGCCCTGGTTCTTCAGGGCGGCCTCGACCCCGGCGGCGACGGCGGCCGCATTCTCGAACAACGAGTGGACCCACGGGACGCCCCAGGCGGATTCCGGGTGCGGCGTGCTGAACACCTCGAGACATCCTGTCGCGTTCGCCGCAATGACCTGGGGTCCGGCGACCTCCATGACGAGTCGGACCGCGGACGCCTGGCCACAGCCAGCACATGCCCTGTGGCCGGGGAGGAAGCCACCTGCTATCTCGTAGGTGAAGTCGGTCTTCGACATGCTAGCTGGCCTCCAACAGTTCCTTGCGCAGCCCGGCGAAGAAGTCCATCTCCCCGGCTTGCGACCGCTCTTCCATCTCATCGAAGGTATCGAAGGTGATGTCGCGCCCCCCAAGCCCGGTGACCGCCGCGTGCACCGACGGCTGGCTCGCCTGGCCGTAGAGGGCCGCTCGAATCTCGGCCGGTAGGATCCCGTATCCCCCGACGCTGATTGCTTTCTCCACCACGACCACGCGCGTCGCCTTGGACAGGGACTCGCGCAGCTCGTCGAGCGGGAAGGGGCGGAAGCAGCGCAGCTTGAGAACGCCGATCCTGTCGCCCTTCTCCCGCCTGATGTCCACCCAGTCCTTCAGAGTCCCTACGACTGTCCCCATCGCGACATAGATGGTCTCTGCATCCTCGCACCGGTACTCCTCGAGGACATCGCCCATCCACCGGCCGAAGGCCGCCTGGAACTCTCTGGCCGCCCCCTTCACGACCCCCTTGGCGGCGAGCGCATCGCGCTGGATCTCGAACCGGACTTCCTGATACAGCTCGGGGCCGGCGAATGCCCCCAGGGTGTAGGGATCGCTCGGGTCGAGCTTGTACAACGGGTCATATGGCGGCAGAAAGGCGTCGACCTCCTCCTGCGTGGGCACATCTACGGTCTCATAGGTATGGGTCAGCACGAAGCCGTCCATGCAGACCATCACCGGCAGCAAGACCCTGTCGTCCTCGGAGATCTTGTAGGCCTGGATGTGCATGTCGAGCACTTCCTGGCTGTTCTCGGCATAGAGCTGCAGCCATCCCGAGTCGCGGACAGCGAGCGTGTCCTGCTGGTCATTCCAGATGCTCAGGGGGGCCGACAGAGCGCGGTTGACTCCCGTGATCACCATCGGGAGCCGCATGCCCGCGATGTTGTAGAGCACTTCTGCCATCAACATCAGTCCCTGTGATGTCGTGGCCGAGTAGGAGCGGGAGCCGGCCGCCACTGCGCCGAGGCAGACAGAGGCAGCCGAATGCTCGCTCTCCACGCGGACGTACTCGGCCTCGATCTCGCCGTCGGCGACCATCTGAGAGAGTTCCTCGACAATGTGAGTCTGAGGCGTGATGGGATAGGCCGAGATCACGCCGGGGCGACACAGCCCCACCGCCTGCGCAACGGCCTGGGAGCCTTCGATCATCTTTCTCATGACGGCCTCTCCTGGCTAGAAATCGCCACCGGCATCAGCGGTGCTCCTCTTCCATTGTGATCGCGTCGAACGGGCAGGCCTCCGCGCACATAGCGCAGCCCTTGCAGTACTCGAAGTCAGCCTCGTACTGCTTCTTCTCCAGGTGCCGGATGCAGCCCTCAGGGCAGATCGTCTCACAGGTGTTGCAGCCCGTGCACTTCTCCCAGTCGAACACCGGCCGCAGGATGCCCCACGGGCCGGTCTTGTTGCGCAGCGATGAGCCCGGCCGCGTGATGATGCCAAGCGGTGGCTTCCTGCGCTTCTTCTTTGTGCCAGCGGTCATTGCTTCTGCTCCCTGCCGAGGTCATAGGCGCGCTTCGCCGCGCTGACATTCTTGTCGCCGAGCTCCTCTCGGAAGCGATGGCGGATGCTCCGCTCTATTGCGTCGAAGCTAATCGCCCCGGAGATGCCCGAGAACGCCCCCATGATTGCGGTGTTCATGATCGGGCGCCCCAGCTCCTCGAGGGCAATCTGCGTCGCAGGAAATGTCACGACGCGCGCCGTCGTTTTCAGATTGAGTTCGCATGCGGGCCGCTCCGAGTTGATGAGCACAGTTCCCTCAGGCTTGATGCCGGCGAGCACATCCACCGTATCGAGCAGCGTCGGATCCTGCACGATGACATAGTCGGGGGAGTAGATCTGGCTTCTGCGCCGGATCGGCTTCTCGCTTATGCGGCAGAAGGCCTGAACCGGAGCGCCGCGGCGCTCAACGCCGAATGCCGGGAATGCCTGCGCCTCCCGGCCGTCGTCGAAGGCTGCCACCGCGAGCAACTCGGCCGCCGTCACCGACCCTTGCCCGCCTCGCCCATGGATTCGAATCTCTATCATACGCTCGCTCCTCAAGCTCTGAGTCAGGCCACACGCGTCACAGGCGGGGAGGCGACCCCGCCCGCGGCTCGGAGAGAATCCACCGGACTACGGTGTGTCGGACCTGCGCTCCGTACTGGCGGCCCTATCGCCCGCCATCCTCTTTCAGCATACCCACCCACCAAGGTCCGACCACGTCTACCTTCGCCTCTGAGCATTCGCGGTCCTCTTTTCCCCATCGCCGCGGTACGGACAGACAAGGTCGCTCGCACGTGAGAAGCAGGGAGGGCTGAGCCAGCCGGAGAAATGCCGTGGACGTAGGTCCGTCGGCCACATCCCTAGGCTCAGGAGCAGCCCGCCATGGCATTCCCTGCGATCTCGCCAGCGCTTCGCCTCGAGCGCCTTCAGCCACCGTCCGGCCGCCTCCGCATGGTCCTCGACACCGACACATACAATGAGATCGACGACCAGTTCGCCGTCGTCTACTCCCTGCTCTCACGGGATAAGCTCGACGTCGAGGCCATCTACGCGGCGCCCTTCCACAATGACCGCTCCTCCGGCCCCGGCGACGGCATGCAGAAGAGCTACGAGGAGATCCTGCACCTGTTGGAACGACTCGACATCTCTCCCCAAGGCCTCGTCCATCGCGGATCGCCGAGCTATCTGCCTGGCGCTGACACCGCGGTCGAAAGCGCCGCTGCCGCGGACCTGATCGAGAAGGCGATGTCTGGACGTGATCCCCTGTATGTCGTCGCCATTGGCGCCATCACCAACGTCGCCTCGGCCCTCCTGCTCGAACCAGGGATCATGGAGCATATCGTGGTCGTCTGGCTCGGCGGCCAGCCCCCGCACTGGCCCACGGCTGAAGAGTTCAACCTCCAGCAGGATCCCCACGCCTCTCGCCTCATCTTCGACTGCGGCGTGCCGCTGGTGTACATTCCATGCACGGGCGTCGCCTCCCACCTCCTCACCACCGTTCCCGAGGTCGAGCGCCACGTTGAGGGCAAGGGACCCATCGGTGAGTACCTCGCGAGCATCTTCAAGGAGTACCACGACGACCACTTCGCCTGGTCGAAGGTCATCTGGGATATCGCTTGCATCGGTTGGTGTCTGAACCCCGAGTGGGTGCCGACAGAACTCATCCCCAGCCCCATCCTCACCGATCAACTCACCTGGCGCGTCGATCAGTCCCGGCACCAAATCCGCGGTGCCACGTACGTCCACCGGGACCCGATCTTCGGGGATCTGTTCACGAAGCTCGCGCGCGCGTCACGCTGACTCGCCGCCGGAATGTGGCTCAGGTCCGATGGGAGAGTAGGGGAGGAGGCGGCTAAGATGGCCGCTCTTGTGCCGCCTCGGCGCCTGCGCTGTCCGGCTCTGTCTACGACCCGCGGCCCTGGCCCCTCTTACTGCCCTGAGCCGGCTGTCGAGCTGCGGCAACCCACTTCGCGTGCTCTTCAGAGGTGAGCGACTCTACTCGCTCCGCCAGCATCACATGCGGATCATCGGCAGCTGCGTAGGGCCCGGCATTCCCGAGATACAGGTACTTCTCGTGCTTCAGCGCCTCACACGTGGATCGGTAGCTTGTCCAGCTCTGGTGGAACTGATAGAGCTGCTGAACGCCCTCGAGTATCACGACCATCGCACCAAGAGCCCCAAGCAAGAGAGGCAGATCCAGACTGACACCCGCGGTTCCGGCGCCTGCAGACTTGACGCCGGCAAGGACTGGGATCGCGGCGGCCAGCACTATCTGGACCAGCTTCACTCCCTTGTACATCCGCTGGTTGGTGCCGCTGCGCCGGTCGTACCAGGCGATCTGGTCGTCCAGTCGGACCATGGTCGGATCAGCTTCGCTCATCGCCTCGCCTCCGCATCAGGGAGCCGGCCAGGGACATATCGGCGCGGGGCTTCCCGATAGGCTTCGTCCCCAAGCCCGTCCAACGCATCTCTTCTGCGGACCAATGCGTCTCCCTCTGCCCCTACAGCTACGACCTTTTGGCTAAGGATACATCTTCGTCTGCCGCCATGGCGTCCCCCCTGGCACCCACGTAACCATCCTGAGGGGGCGCGGCGGCCCGCTGCGGGCCCGCATGCTGAAGGAGTCATAGGCGGCTCGGGCGAAGCCAACGGCCAAAGAGTCGAGGGGGTTTGCGCTCCGCTCTGTTCCTTGCCCAGAAGCAAACGCCCGTTCATCCCGGAATCGGACGTGCCAGCGCCAGTTCTGGGGCGAGTGGTGCGGCCTCGCGCCCGTCATGGATGCTCGCGCGGCCGGCCAGGAAGGTGGCGATTTGCGATGGCTCATGATGTCTTCATCTGCTATGCCAACGAAGACAGAGAACGCGCGGGGGAGATATGTGATTCGCTCGAAGCCAGGGGAATGCAGTGCTGGATTGCCCCCCGCGATGTGCCTCCCGGCGCGCCATACGCGCGAGCGATCATCGACGCCATCCGAGAGAGCCGCGTCTTCGTGTTGGTGTTCTCTTCCATCGCCAATGCCTCGGATCATGTGCTGCGCGAGGTGGAGAGCGCGGCCGACAATAACATCCCGATCATCCCGTTTCAGATCGAGGACGTTGTGCCCTCCGAGGAGATGGCGTATTACATCAAGAGAGTTCACTGGCTCGATGCCTTCGCGCCGCCGCTCGAGCAGCATCTCGAGCGGCTCTGCGAGGCAGTACAGGGCATGTTGGGACGGGATGTGACCGCTGCGGCGCCCCCCGCGCAGCCTGACAAGCAAGCTGTCAGTGCCTCCCGGCGCGCGCAGCCCGCCAAGACGGCGATGATGTTGAGAAACCCCAGACTACTGGTGGCTGTTGGGGGCGTCGTTGCCCTGGTTGCCCTCGCCTTCGCGACGCATGGCGTTCTCTCATCCCGGGGCCGGGACGAGATTGCAGCGGCGCCCCCGGTCACCCAACGGGAGGCGGACTCCGAACCGCAGCCATCGCCTGAGCCGAACTACGCCTTCGTCCTCAAGTGGGGCTCCCAGGGAAGCGGCGACGGGGAGTTCGACAACGTCCCCCGTGGCGTCGCCACGGACCCGTACGGGAACGTGTACGTGACCGATACCGGGAACCACCGCATCCAGAAGTTCGACCGCGACGGGACCTTGCTGTCCATCTGGGGGTCCGGGGGAGGCGGCGACGCGGAGTTCAGCAGCCCCCATGGCGTCGCCACGGACGAAGACGGGAACGTGTACGTGACCGATAGCGGAAACAACCGCATCCAGAAGTTGAAGAGGGACGGGACGTTCCTGACCAAGTGGGGGTCCGAGGGAAGCCGCGACGGGGAGTTCAAGAGCCCCTTTGGCGTCGCCACGGACGCAGATGGGAACGTGTACGTGGCCGATATCGAGAACAAACGCATCCAGAAGTTTGACCGCGACGGGACGTTCCTGACCAAGTGGGGCTCCGGGGGAAGCGGCGACGGCGAGTTCGTGAGCCCCTCTGGGGTCGCCACG
>JALGXV010000039.1 GCA_029821885.1 Candidatus Hebobacteria bacterium | reverse complement strand
CCGTCAGCCTGCCGTTCGCCCTCATCTCGGCTCTCGTCGCGGCCTCCGAGTGGCCCCGCCCGTGGGTCTTGGTGGTTGTCGTGGCGGCCTCGGCCGGGGCGGGTGCTCTGTGGACCGGCGTCTCCGCCGCTCGCCGATGGCTGCGCGCATGGCGCCACTGGGCTTTGGGGCTCTGCCTGGCGCCCGTTCCCATTGTGACATGGGTCGCCACGCGCGGGCGACTCGGATGGGAGTCCCTCCTTCTCGCCGTCGCGCTGGCGCTCTGGGCGGCCGGCTTCGACATCGTCTGCTCCTGTGAGACCATCGAGGCCGATCGGCAGAGCGGCGCCTTCACGATACCGGCCCGCTGGGGTACACGGCGTGCGCTCTTCGTCGCATCGGTCAACCACGTGGCTAGCCTGTGGCTGCTGGCCGTGTTCGGGTGGGCCGGCCCGGTGGGGTGGCTGTTCCTGGTGGGAGTCATTGTGGTCTCGTGCGCTCTCTACGTGTTCCACCGGATGATTCGACCAGAACGCCCCGCGGGAGCGGCGTCGAAGGCGGCCGCGACGAGCCTCGTGCTGAGTCTCGTCCTCCTGGCATTCACGGCGGTCGATGTCCTGGTCATGGGAGGACGCGCGGTCATCTAGCGAGTGCACGGGCCTCCCTGAGTTCGTGCCTCGAAGCGGCGCCCTCGGGGAGGCAGACGGGCCGGCCGGGGCCGTGGGACTGGCGGAGGAGTAGGATTCTGGGCTGTTCCGAAGGTAGTAGTGTACGGCCGGTCTGATCGGCTCGTCCCAGGCCTGAGGGGATACCCGAACCGAGTCGACGGTTACGGAGAAGTGGGATGCTACCGCAAGACATGTTCGCAGTGATCGCAGGCGCCGGCGCTCTCGACCTCCTGCAAGAGAACCAGCACAACTTCAAGCGGCTCGGCCCCGTGCCCACTCCCTTCGGGCTGTCAGCGCCGCTCTATCGCACCCGCATTCAGGACGCGCACTTCCTCTTCGTGCCTCGCCATGGTGAACCGGGCGAACAGCTTGCCGCGCCCTGGGTCAACTATCGGGCCACCATCTACGCTCTGCGGGAGCAAGGAGTGTTCCGCGTCTTCGCCTGGTCGGGACCCGCGGCGGTCAACCTATCCCTCTCCGTTGGCCAGTACGTGCTGCCCCATGACCTAATCGACGACACGCGAGGCCGCGAGTCGAGCTTCCTCAAGGGCACGGATTTGGGCGCCATTCGCCAGCATCCGGTCTTCTGTGGAGAGATGAGGGCCGCGGCCGAGAGCATGCTGAGGATGCAGGGGATGGCCTATGAGGACCACGGCGTCTATGTGTGCGGACAGGGCCCGCGCCTCGAGACCCCGGCCGAGGTCCGCCGCATGCGCTCGTGGGGCGGTGACGTCGTGGGCATGACTCTTGTGCCGGAGGTCTTCCTGGCGCGGGAGTTGGAGATGTGCTACCTGTCGCTCTGCTGTGTGGCGCGACATGCAGAAGGGATCAAAGAGAGAGAGCAGGAGGCGGGTGAGCTGCTCGGGGGCGTCCTGGAGCAGGCGGAGAGAGAGGCGCTGGAGGATGCCCGCCGACGCTTGCTTGGCCTCGCGGCGTCGCTCTCGCGAGCGCTCCCCGACGAACGCCAGTGCACCTGCGGCAAGCTGATGGAACCACAGCGGGAGGCCGGCCGCCTCGGAGAGGACTGGCACACGTGGCTCGGCAGACCGTGAGCGCCCGCCGCGACGATTGGGACTTCGCCGACCTGGGGATGAAGGAGACCCAGGCCTCCACGCACTTCTTCCACCACTGGACGGCGAAGTTCATCCCCCAGATCCCGCGGCGGCTGATCGAGATGTATGCGCGGCCCGGGGATGTGGTGCTGGACCCCTTCATGGGGTGTGGCACGACGCTGGTGGAGGCGGCGCGGCTGGGCCACGACACCTGGGGCACCGACATCAATCCCCTGGCGGTGAACATAGCGAGGGCGAAGACGGCCGGCATTCGGCACAAGGCGCTCACGGAGTTTATCGACTGGCTCGATGAGGCCGCTGAGCGGCCGGAGCGTCACCTCGCGCAGTCGCGGCATCTCTTCGAAGGCAGCGACGAATGGTTCCGGGAGGATGTTGCCCGTGCCATCAAGGCCATTCTGAACCGCGCGCGGCACCTCGGCGGCAACACACGGAACTTTGTCGAAGTCGGCCTCTCTGACCTGCTCAAGGGGATGAGCAACGCGCGGATGGACCGAACGATGCCGACACTTCCGAGCAGCGCGCGTTACCGGGACAAGAAGCACTACTATCGTCTCGTTAACAACGAGACGCGAGAGATCAACGCCTTCGCTCGCGTGCGTTCGCAGCTTCGACGGATGGGGCGTGCTCTCCGCGAGTTCAGAGCCGAGGCCACGGGAAGGGCCGCGCCGATTCTGCACGATGCGCGTCGGCTTCGCTCCCTGCGTCGAAGCGCACAGCTGGCGATCACATCGCCCCCCTATTGGAGCGCCCAGAACTACCAGAAGCTCCACTCCCTGTCATTCAGAACGCTTGGCCTCAAGGAGCCCGGCCGGGGTGAGATCGGACGGCGCGCACGCGACTATCTGCCCGACATGGGCGCTGTCGTCGAGCAGTTGACTCAGGTGCTGGACGGCCACTTCGCCCTCGTCATCGGGGAATCCCGGGACGGCGTACACGAGTCTGTGCGCGATCAGTGTCTGAGCCGGGGGATGGAGCTCGTGGAGACATTCACGCGACGCCTCTCGAACCAGGCCTTCTTCGCCAAGGCCGTCAAGCGGGAGTTCGTGTACGTGTTCGGCTGCAGACCCTAGTCCGCAGCTGTGCCGCGCCGGACCCGCATCATCTCCTCGAAGCGTTTTCTTGCGAGCTGAGGATTGAGCTGCTCGACGGCGAGCAGAAACCACCGTGTCGCGGCCCCAGGCTGCCCGAGGGCGATGTCGCAGAGCCCGCGAACGTAGGCCGGCAAGAAGTCACGGGTGAAGCGTTCGGCGGCGATGCGAAGTGGCTCCCGCGCCTCTTCATAGCGCTCGGAATCGAACAGCGCCGCGCCGAGCGCGAGCGCGATATCGGGATCCGAGCGGACCTCCTCGGGAAGGCGCAGGAACTGCTCGGCCGCGGCCGGCGGATTGCGGGCCTCCAGATAGGCCATCCCCAATCCCGCCGCCGTGTCTTCGAGGTCCGCGCCGGCCTTCTCCGCCTCCTGCAGCGCGGCTATTGCCTTGTCCCAATCACGCACGGAGAAGGCCTCCTCCGCCAGCATGCGCCACAGCGCGGCGTGTCCCCGCAGCCGCGCGATCGGCCACAGAAAGACCCTTCTGAGCGCGGAGGCGAACTGAAGCCCGAACCCGGCCGGGCCTTCCTCCCGCGCGCCCTCGTCGGGCGTAAGCTGTGCTTCCAGCGACCGCGCCTCTTCGCGGTGCTTCCAGAGGTACTGCTCGGCGAGGGTGAGGAGTCGGGCCTCGAGCCCTTCATAGCCGTAGAGCAGATGGTCGTCCAGGAGCCGCGCCCCCTCCTCTTCCTGATCCAACGCGAGCAGGGCGAGGCCGACATGGGCTTGCACCAAGCGATTATCTGGATCGAGGCGGGAAGCGGCGAGAAAAGCCTTCCGCGCCTCCTCGAGGTGGCCGGCGTCATAGTGGATCTGCCCCAGCGCGACCATCGGCGCATGGCTGCGTGGGGCCAGCTCCGCGGCCCGCCTCGCGGCTCCCACCGCTTCGCCCGCTCGTCCCGCCGCGGCGAGCGCCTTGGCACGTTGGAGGTGGGCGCGGGCGTGCTTTGGGAAGACGGAGATCACTTCATCGAACGCCTTCGCGGCCTCGCTCGCCTTGCCGGAGCGCGCCAGCGACGTCCCCTGGACGTAATGACGGTCAGCTCGCAGCCAGTCGCTCAGACGCCAGCCCATGGTGCACCGTGTTCGGCGACCGTCGCCTCTCCTCCCCCCGAGGGCCGGCGGTAGCGGCGAAGATTCATTTGACCGCGGGTCTCTCGATGTGGCATAAGAGAGGCGGGAGTGGAACATGTGCCCGTTCGTGCGAGCGCGCCGCGGTTCCAGGCCGCGGCTCTTTCTTTCTTCAGTAGTCCTCTCGTGCGCGGCGCTCTGCGCTGCCGCGCCGGCGCTTGCCGCGCGCACGGTGACGGCCGTCGAGGTGAGAACCGAGGCCCAGGGAGCCGTAATAGCCATCTCGACCTCCGATGCCGGGAAGCCGGAAATCAACTCTTTCGTCCTGAGTGAGCCCCCGCGCCTCGTCTTCGACTTCGCCGATACAGTGTTGGACCCCGAGTTGCCGGACGCAGTTCCGGTCGAGTCACCTCGCTTCAACCAGATCCGTCTTGGTCAGTTCAGCATCGAGCCAGAGGTGGCACGACTCGTCGTGGATCTGAGCCGCGGCAATCCACCAGTGACGTGGGAGCTTGTGCCGGGAGAGAGAAAGGGCGAGGCGCTGTTGCTGCTCCACGACCCAGACGTGACGATGCTCTCCGAGCCTGCGGTCTCGCGCTCCGAGGGAGCAGTGGTCGTGCGGGTGCCGGGCGCCGGAGGGCTGGAGTGCTCTGTAGGAGAAGCGGGCGATCCTCCCAGAGTCTATGTTGATCTCACCGGCGCGGCCCTGGCGGAGCCGATGGCACTCGAATGTGAGCACGAGCCCTTGCGCCGCATTCGCGGGGGAGCCCAGGAGCCGGTTGAGGGCCGCCCCGTCGCGCGGATCGTGCTCGAGTTCAGCGACCGGCAGGCCTATGCCGTCTACCCAGAGGGCGCGGACTTGGTGATCGCGACCGGCCCCCATGCCTGGGCGCTGCCCCTGCCCAAGTACGAGGGCTCGGGCAAGCTGCGTGGGAAGAAGATCGTCGTCGACCCAGGGCACGGAGGCGACGACATCGGTGCGCCGGCGTCCTTCGGCCCCCCGCTGCGCGGCCCCTACGAGAAGGACATCGTGCTCGACATTGGGCGTCGGCTCGCCCAACTCCTGGAAGCCGAGGGGGCGGACGTGACAATGACGCGAAGCGATGACACCTGCGTCTCGCTTCACGAGAGAGCTGCCGTCGCAAACCGATTGAGAGCGGACGCGCTCGTCAGCATTCACTGCAATTCGTTCGATCGCCCGAACACCCTCAGCGGGACCAGCGTCTACTACGACCATCGCCACAGCATGCGCTTCGCAGAATTGGTCCATGAGGAGCTCATAGCCGCCCTGGGCACGGAAAGCAAGGGCGTGCGGAACGCCAACTTCGCGGTCATCCGCCGGGCGAAGGGACCGGGTGTTCTCGTCGAGGCCGCGTATATCAACCACGACGAGGACCGGGAGCGCCTCGTCCACCCCGAGTTCCGCGAGCGAGCCGCTCGAGCCATCCTCCGCGGGCTGACGCGCTTCCTCTGCGAGGGCTCCGGCTGAGAGGCTGAACCGCGGTGAGTGATCGAGGCAAGGAACTCCGCGCATACCGTGTCGGGCTGATTCTCCTCGCCGCCGTGATCGCCGTGCTGGGCACGGTCCTGTGGCGTGTCTACTCTGAGTATCGCAGGCTGAAGGAGCAGAAGCCCGTCCCCCCGGCGGCCGTCCACCAACCTGAGCAGCTGCAAGTGAGCAGGCCGGTTGTGGCACAGCTCTACTTCGCCCGTGTGGTGGAGGGCAAGCAGCGTATGGTCGCCATCCGGCGCGAGCTACCCACCGGGCTTGGTGTGGCGCGCTCCGCGCTGGAGGAGCTGCTCCGGGGAGAAGTGCCGCGGGGATGCGACCGCCCACTCCCGCCGGGCACGGAGCTGCTGGGCATTAGCATGCAGGACGGCGTGGCCACGGTAGACTTCAGCGAAGACCTTCGTAAGGGGTTCAAGGGCGGCTCCGACAACGAGCAGGTGACAGTCTACGCAATCGTCAACACGCTCACCTCGCTTCCCACGATCGAGCGGGTGCAGATCCTGGTGGAAGGGGAGAGCATCAACACCCTCGGGGGCCACCACGACGTGAGCGGACCCCTCGCCTTCGACGACGAACTCGTCGCGCCCCACTCCTGACCTGCCAGGTCCGGCGGGTCACTCCTCCCCGCTCGCCACTCGCATCGAGCGCACGCGCGCAGTCGGCAGGATCACCCCTGGCTCCTCTCGGTAGTCGGATGAGATGGCGTCGATGGCCTTGAGTATTTCGAGCGCATGCCCGGCGACCATCGTCTTCTCAAGCGGGTAGGTCAGCTCGCCCTTCTCGATCTTGAAGCCGGCGTCAACCAGTGCCGACACCTGCCCCGAAGTGGTGTCCGGCGCGGGATAGCCGAGAGCAACGTAGATGCCCTCCTCCACCTCGCCGATGATGTCGGCCGCGCTCTTCCGCCCTGGGGTCGGCTGGACGTTGGTGGGCGCTATGCCCATCCGGGTGGCGTGACCCGTATTTGGCTCGCCCGACTTCTTGGCTGTGTAGTTGCTGTGTAGGTACGTCTTGAGCACGCCCCGGTCCACAAGTGTCAGGCGGCGATGAGGGAAGCCGTCGCCGTCGAAGGCCGAGGAGGAAAGGCCTCCGGGGACGAGCGGATCATCGACCAAGGTGACCTGCTCCGATGCTATCGCCTCGCCATTCCTGCCAACGAGGAAAGACCGCTTCCTTTGCACATCCTCGGCGCTCGCCGCGGAGCAGAGTCCGAGGAAGATGCCGCGGCTGGCCAGCGGCCCGAAGACTACGGGAAGCGTCGCCGTTCGGATGGGCCGGCTCTTGAGATACCTCTGCGCCTCCGCCGCCGCCTTGGCGCCCAGCTCCCCCGGCTCTAGGTCGCCAAGCCGCCTTGCCGAGTCCCATTCATAGTACGAGCCCACATCGCCATTTCGCTTGACGACGACCTGGACGTCGACGGAGGCGTGTGTCGTCCGCTGTACTGCCGTGACACCGAGGGAGTTTGCCAGGGCCGCCTCTTGCCAGGCGGCCTCCGCATCTCCGCTCACGAGGGCGTCCGAGGCAGTGTCGAGCGCCGAATCTATGTTGTCCGTAATCCAGGAGGCGACTTCCTTCGCGCTCAGGCCGGCGATCTTCTCATCGTAGATGCCCGGGACATCGGGGTACGGCTCGGGGCTGACGAGCGAGACGAAGTCCGGGTCGGGCTCCGCCGCCTTCGCCAGCTCCGCCGCCCGCCTGCCCGCCTCCTTCGCCGCCTCTTCCGAGTTCGTCGATGTGCTCCACCAGCCCGTGCCGCCGGACATGAAGGCGCGAACCGATATGGATGCGTGCGTCCGCGCGTTGGTGGAATCCACGGCATTCTTCTCCACGGAGACCGATAGGTCGCGGCCCCGCTCGACGAAGGAGTCCGCGAACTCCGCGCCGGCTTTGATGGCGGCCTGGCACGAGATCTCGGCCGTCCTCAGCAAGTCATCGATGGAGGAATCGCTCACCCTTGACCCCCGACGACAATTTCACGCACCTTCACATACGGGCCGCCGCCGTTGACGGGCATGCTCTGTCCGTTCTTCCCGCAGTTGCCCGCCATCTCCAACTCGAAGTCGCGGCTGGCCCCCAGCGCGTTTGCCAGCGTCTCCAAGACCATGCCGGACACTGACACGTCCCGGACCCGCTCGGCGAGCTGTCCGTCGCGGATCATGACGCCCTCGCCCGCGTGGCAGGTATACTGCCCCTTCTCACACCAGACGTAGCCCCATTGGCCGGCCCGAAGGAGAAGGCCCATGTCGATGTCGCTGATCAGCTCATCAAGCGCCGCCTCGCCGGGAAGGATCATCGTATTGCTCATGCGTACTAGAGGGCGATGCGCGGACCCGTCAGCCCGCGCCGAGCCCGTTGGCTCGACCCCCATCTTGCCCGCCGTCTCCAGCGAATGAAGGAATCCCTTCAGAACACCGTTCTCGATGATCGCCCGCCGCCTACCGGGCGTTCCCTCTGAGTCATAGCGGTACGACCCCCACGAGCCCGGCAGGCCGGAATCGTCCACGACGTTGATGCACTCGGCCGCTACCTTCTCGCCCAGCTTCCCCTCCAAGATCGACTGGCCGGCCAGCACGTGATCCGCCTCCGCGTTGTGGCCCAAGGCCTCGTGAACGAGCAACCCGGCTATGGAGGGATGGAAGATGGCGGGGAACTTCCCCGCCGGAGCCGGCGGCGCCGACAGCAGCGCGACCGCCCTGTCGGCGGCTTTGACGCTGAGCTCTTGCGCAGGCGTCTGCTCCACCAACTCGAAGCCGGCCTGTCCCGCGCGTATCTCCCGGCTGCGCTGGCGGACGGATCCGTCTTGCGCGGTTATCGCGTGCCAGACGAGCGTCCGGACGGTCCGCGACGAGATCATCGTGCCTCGCGTGTTGCACACGATCTCGAGCTGTCGGGCGTCGTTGTACCCGGTCATGAGGTTGGCGACCCGCTCGCCAGCGGCCTGCGCCGAAGCCTCCTCATATCCGCGAACCGCCGCCAGCTTGCGCTCGAATGGGATCGTCTCAGGATCGATGTCGAAAGAGGTATGTATCTCGTCCAGCACGGCCGGCGCGTCCGCAAGCACGACCGGCTCTTCTTGCCGGGAGGCCGAGACCGTCGACATGTCGGCGGCGTCGCCGAGGCAGGACAACCAGTCGGCAGCATGGGGCGATTCGGTGCTGGCGAACCCCCACGCGCCTCCCCGCAGAACGCGGACGCCAAGGCCGGCGCGCCTGCCCGCCCCCGCCCGGTCCGCCCGGCCGTCCTGCAGCATCAGGCCGCTGTGGGCGCTGGCGGCGTAACGGACCTCCGCGAACTCGAAGTCTTTCTGAGCGGCTTCATCGCGTACGCGTTCGATCTGTTCCCTGATCGTGTCGTCGTTCACCTTCTCTCCCCGGCGACTACTACTGCGTCCGCCTGCGCTTTCCCTACTCGATGGAAGATCCGGTAGAATAGGAGAGGCCGCGCGTGGTAGCTATCGCGCGCGACATCTGCCAGCGGAGGAGCCCGATGCGCGTCATCTTGCTTGCCATACTATCGATGCTATGTTGTCTGGCCGGTGGCTGTGAGAATCCTCTCGAGATCGACCGGGAGACCGAGATCGAGATCGGCCGCCAGGGGGCGGCCGATCTGGAGGCCGAGTACGGCGTCGTCACAAACGCGCAGATGCAGCAGCGCCTCGACTCGATCGGGCAGCGCGTGGCTGCCGTCTCTGGGGAGCCGTCTCTGCCCTGGACCTTCAAGATCCTGAAGTCGGATGAGGTCAATGCAGTTGCCCTTCCGGGCGGCTTCATTTACGCCACCAAGGGGATGATGCTGTATGTCAAGAACGATGACCAGCTCGCCGGGGTGATGGCACACGAGGTGGTGCACGCAGACCATCACCACGCGAAGTCGGCCATCGAGGAGCACATGACACAGGCCCTGCTCGTGGAGCTCATTACACAGAAGAGCTCGGACTCGGTACGCCAGGCCGCCGCCATCGCCCTCGACCTCGACCTGCGGCAGGGGTACCGGGAGAAGGAGTACGAGGCAGATCGGTTCGGCACCGAGTACGCGTTTCGGGCGGGCTATCGAGCGAACGGACTGCGCGGTCTGCTCGAGTCGATGTACGAGGACAAAGGGGACCCGGCGCGCATCACGTGGCTGCTCCAGAGCCACCCCCCGCTCTCCAAACGCATTGAACGGCTGGAGGAACTCATCCCACAGCTCACGGGGAAACCTGCGGGCAGCACCTGAGTCCGAGCACATCTAGTCTCGTCGGCGCCTTCTTCGGACCCGGACCACCCTCTCTGGCACACAACAGAACGCCGCGGAGCATAGCTCCGCGGCGCCGAACACCCGGCCCGGATGTTTGCCGGGTCGGATTGCACCACTAGCACGCTGTAGATGCCCTAGAGAGCCACGACTGCGACGACCTTGTCGCCCTCCTTCAGGCGGATCGCCCGCACGCCCTGGGCGGTGCGCCCCATGCTGCGGAGGTCGCTGGCCGCGAACTTGATGGCGGTGCCACCGGCGGTGACGACCATCACGCTCGTCTCCGTCGCCAGCTTGGCAGCGCCCACCACGCGGTCTCCGGGCGCAACGCCCATCGCGGTGATTCCACCTCCGCCGCGGCCCTGCTGCCGGAATTCGTCGGCAGAGGTCCGCTTTACCATGCCGTTCGCCGTTACGATCACGACATCCATTTTCGCACGCCTCCTTTTCGGGGACTCGGCCCCCTGTGTTCCGCAGAGAAGCTACCACACGGCTCCAGAACCTTCTAACGCCGATTCTGACGTATTTTGGCCCAGGAGGGCATTGGCAGAGCCTGTGAGCGTTCCGAAGGTGGCCGGCCCGGCTTGTCGTCAGGGGCAGCGCTTCCCGAGCGCCGGCGCCGGGCGGGTACCGGAGCGGCCTCCCCGCCGGCCTTCGAAGCCGCCAGAATACCCTCAGAGGGCCTCTCCTGGCGTTTTCGCAGGTGCAGCGTACCCCGGCGAAGAAGGACTGCGGCACCGATGTAAGCCCCAGGAGCACAGCAGATGACCTCGAGGCGTGGAGAACGATATGTGGGCCCCTACGAAATCCTCATGTCGCGGCCCCTCTACGAAAACCCTTGGATCACTGTCCGGGAGGACGATCTGCAGCACAGATCCGGGGAGAAGGCGAAATTCGGCGTGGTGGCGATGAAGCCGGGCGTCACCGTGCTTCCCATGGATGACGACGGCACGGTCCAGCTCGTCAGAGAGTTCAAGTACGCCCTGGGCGAGGAATCGCTGGAGGCGGTCAGCGGCGGCATCGAGTCCGGCGAGACCCCTGAGCAGGCTGGCCTGCGCGAGATCGGGGAAGAGCTCGCCCTGGTCGCCTCGGAATGGGTCGACCTGGGGCTGATCCATCCCTTCACGACGGTGGTCCATTCCCCCAATCACATGTTCCTCGCCCGGAAGCTCCGCCGGATGGGCCGGCAGAAGGAGACGCAAGAGGACGTTCAAGCCGTGAAGATGCCGTTCGACGAGGCCCTGGACGCCGTGCTGAGGGGGCAGATTGTCCACGGCGCCTCGTGCGTGCTGATCCTGAAGACACACCTCTTCCTCACCCGTTCTCAAGGCGGAGGATAGAGGGAATGGCCCCGCCGCGCCCAGCGCTCGTCAGGACCCGCGGACAGAGGATCCGCGGACAAAGGACCCGCGGACAGCAACCTCCCGTGCCAGCGCTGCGCCCCTCCCCAAGGCCTCGCGGTTGACGTCCACCAGCCCTGCCTGCGCCTTGCCTGCGAAGACCTGAACGGCCTCAAACACGCTCTCAGGCGACACCACGGGCCGCGCCTCGAGGAACGCCCCAAGCATGATGACGTTGGCGACGCGTGGGTCCCCCAACGCCTCCGCCGTCTCCGTGGCCGGCACCTCCAGCACCTCCAGCGAGTCCGTCTGCGGCCGGGCCGACACGAGCGTCGAGTTCAGCACCATGAGCCCAGTCGGCTTGATTCGCTCCCCAAACCGCTGCATCGACGCGGCGTCCATCAGCAGCAGGGAATCGGCCAGCGAAACCTCGGGCGAGCCGATGCGCTCGGACGACACTATAACAGTGCAGTGGACAGGTCCGCCTCGCATCTCGGGCCCGTAGGAGGGAGCCCAGACGACCTCCCTGCCTTCGGCCAGCGCCGCGCTTGCGAGCAAGTTACCGGCCGAAACTATGCCCTGTCCGCCGAAGCCCGCGATAAGGACCTCGTGGTAGAGGGGCTCGACGCTCATCTGCCGACTCGCAGGCCCTCAGGCACCACAAACTCCCTCAAGGGGTAGTAGGGCACCATGTTCTCCTCGAGCCAGTCAAGGGCGTCCTGGGGTCGCATACCCCAGCGTGTCGGGCAGGTCGACAGGACTTCGACCAGGGAGAAGCCCAACTCCTCGAGCTGTGCCTGGAAGGCCTTCTGGATCGCCTGCTTCGCTTCCCGCACCCGGCTGGGGCTGGTCACCGCGACACGCGCCAGATAGGCCGGACCGTCGAGCGCCGCGAGCAGCTCGCAGACGCGAATCGGATTGCCTGCCACCTTTGCATCGCGGCCGAAGGGTGTGGTGCTTGTCACCATACCAGGCAGTGTCGTCGGTGCCATCTGGCCGCCGGTCATTCCATACACGGCGTTGTTGATGAAGACGATGCTGATGTTCTCCGCACGGGCCGCGGCGTGAATCGTCTCCGCGATGCCGATGGAGGCCAGGTCGCCATCGCCCTGGTAGGTGAATGTGAACAGGTCCGGTCGCACCCTCTTGACCCCAGTTGCGACGGCGGGCGCGCGGCCGTGCGCCGCCTCGATCATGTCGCAGGTGAAGTAGTTGTAGGCGAACACGGCGCACCCAACCGGAGCGATGCCCACGGCTCGCTCAGTCAGCCCGAGCTCGTCCATGACCTCCGCGACGAGCCGGTGCACGATGCCGTGCGTGCAGCCCGGGCAGTAGTGCATGCGAACCGGCTCCAGGGCCTGGGGGCGGTCGAAGATAGCTGATTCGCGCTTCTGGACTGCCATTTCTATCCTCGGTCCTCCCCGGCCAGCCCTCTCAGCGCCTCGACCATGTCCGCTGGCGTGATGACCACGCCGCCCGAACGCCCCAGCAGATGGACCGGACAGCGCCCGGCGACCACCAGCCGAACGTCCTCCACAAGCTGGCCCAGGCTCAGCTCTGCCACCAGGATTGCGTCCACCCGGTCGGCCAGGGATGCGATCTCGTCTGACGGGAACGGGTACAGGGCTATCGGCCGCAGCAGGCCGACGCGCATCCCGCCGCTGCGAGCCTCCTCAATCGCCGTCACCGCGACTCGCGCGGCGGTGCCATAGGCCACGACGGCAAGCCTAGCGCCTTCCAGATGCTCCTCCGCGACGCGCACCTCCTTCCGCGCAGCCTCCTCGTAGCGGGCATCGATCCGCAGATTCACCTTCTCCAGTTGGGGCTCTTCGATGTAGAGCGAGTTGATGATGTTCCGGGGGCGGTCCTTCGCGCCATCGGTGGCCCAGGTCTTTCGTGGAAGACGAGCGGGATCGACGACCTCCTCCGGGATGGTGATCGGCTCCATCATCTGGCCCAGGAGCGCGTCCCCAAGGATTAACACGGGGTTCCGGTAGCGGTCTGCAATGTCGAAGGCCTCTCGCGTGAGGTTGTACAGCTCCTGAACCGACCACGGCGCCAGAACCAGCGTGCGATAGTCGCCGTGCCCTCCGCCTTTGACCGACTGGAAGTAGTCGGCCTGTGCCGGAGCTATGTTGCCGAGCCCGGATCCACCCCGCATGATGTTCAGGACGACGCAGGGCAGTTCCGACTGGGCCAGGTAAGAGATGCCCTCCTGCTTGAGGCTTATGCCTGGGCTGGAGGAGGCTGTCATGACGCGGGTGCCCGCGGCCGCGGCGCCGTACACCATGTTGATGGCCGCGACTTCGCTCTCGGCCTGGAGAAACACCCCGCCCACCTCCGGCATATGCCGCGCGAAGTAGTCGGGAACCTGGTTCTGCGGTGTGATGGGATAGCCGAAGAAAGCACGGCAGCCGGCGTCTATAGCCGCCTGAGCAACGGCCTCGTTCCCTCGCATGAGGATTCTTGTGCCGCGCGGAATCGACGTCACGACTCCCTGCCCGGGAGCGCTTCCGGCGCTCTCAGAGAACGACGAGGTTGTCTCGGTGGATTGCTTCGTCAAAGTCCCTATGCCCGAGCCGCTTCACTATGTCTTTCGATCTGCACCCCTGGATTCTTCTTAGATCCTGCGAATCGAAGTTGCTGAGGCCGCGCGCGATCTCGCGCCGGCCGCTCGTCTGCTCGACGGCCACGGTCACCATGTCGCCAGCTTCGAACTCGCCCTCGACGGCCACGATGCCGACGGGCAGGAGGCTTTTCCCGTCGTCGACAAGAGCGCGCGCGGCGCCCTCATCCACCATCACTTGTCCCCGCGGCACGGCGGCGTAGGCGATCCAGCGCTTCCGCGATCGCATCTTGCCGAGCTTCGGTATGACGATAGTGCCGATCTCCTCGCCCCGCATGATACGCCGCACGACATTCGGCTCCCGACCGTGGGCGATGACCATGATGACACCAGCATCCATGGCGAGGCGCGCCGATTCCATCTTGGTTCGCATCCCACCACGCCCGGCGAGGCCGGCCGTGTCGGCCGCCTTCCTCTCCATCTCCGAAGTGATCTCCTCCACCACGGGAATGAGCTTCGCGCTCGGCTCGCGCTTCGGATCGCCGTCGAAGTAGCCGGCAACATCGGACAGCGAAAGGAGCAAGTCGGCATCCAGCTTGGAGGCCACCACCGCGGCGAGTCGGTCGTTCTCTCCGATCTGCACCCCCTCCGCCGACACCGAATCGTTCTCGTTGAGGACAGGAACGACCCGGTACTCGCGCAGGAGTGTCGTCAGGGTGTTGCGCAGGTGAAGGTATCGCCTGAAGTCCGACAGTTCGGCCTGCGTCAGGAGAACCTGGGCGATGCGCTGTCCGAAGCGACCGAAGATCTCCCGGTAGCGCCACATGAGTTCGATCTGGCCGACGGCCGCTGCAGCCTGACGAGCGGGCAGGTCCAGGCTTCGGTCGCGGATGTCGAGGTGGTTGCGGCCCGCCCGAATCGCGCCGCTCGTGACGACCACGACCTCTTTGCCGGCCTGCGTCAGCTCGGCAATCTGCTCGGCAAGATGAGCAAGATGGGGCTCGTCTACGTTGCCCTCTGCGGCCGTAACCACCCGAGAGCCCAGCTTCACCACGATGCGGGACGCCTGTGCTAGCTGAGAACGGGCTGCGACCACTGGGATGACCTCTGGCGAGATTCTAGCACTTCAGGGGACCTCTGTCGAACACGGTCGGCGCAGAGCGCCATGAGAAAACAGGCCATAATGTGGCATTAGGACTGTGGACACGCCTCTGCGTGCCCCTGGTCCGCGCTGCGTCCGGTTCTCCGGACGCAGCGTCTTTCTTGGCCCGGGCCAGACGCTCCAGTTTCGCCAACAGCCCCCTGTGGCTCCGGGGTCTGACACGGCTGTCTTCACAGGTCCGGCTACAGCCAGCGGTCGAACCAGTTGTAGGCGCGTTTGCGCATCTCCTCAGTGAACTCGTGCCCGGCAGAGGAGACGAAAAGCTCGAGTGCCTCCGCCTTGCCGAGCCGCCTGTAGAGCATGGCGGCTCGAGCGGCCGCCTCCCTCGCGCCCGAGACGGGGAAGCCGCTGTCTTGTTCGCCGGCCAGGAGAAGGAATGGGCGAGGCGCGATCATCGAGACGATCTCCGGTATGTCGCCCCACTTCAGGATGCCCGGCACGTAGAAGCCGTAGTTGTGGTACCTCTCGGCGGCCAGCACGGCCGCGTAGGTCGTCGTGCCGCAGCTCGCCGCGCCGACCGCGATCCTCGGCTCCAACGCCATTGAGAACCAGGTCTCGGCCGCCCCCAGCGAGTGGCCGATCATGCCGACCCGCTTTGGGTCAACTTCGGTGCGAGAAACCAGGTAGTCCACGGCCCTCATCACGTCCCAGATCATCTTGCCCTGGAGGGTGAACCCTTTGAGGAGCAGTTCGTGGGCCACGAATCGCTCGTACTCGGGGCCGGAAAGGCTTGGGTGGCTCCGGTCCTCGAAGCCTATCGTGTCTGGGGCGAGGGTGACATAGCCGCGGGCGCATAGCTCGGCCGCATACGCCTGTTGCGGGTTGCCGGCCCAGCCCACCACCTCGCTCTTGCCCAGGTCGTACTGGCCGGCATGTTGGTGGTGGCAGATCACCGCGGGAAGTGGGGGCGTCCGGCGGGTGGGGACGAGCACTATGGCCGGCACGACCTCGCCGGGCTCGACCTCATAGGTGATCCATTCCACGACCCGATCCGGCTCCTCTCTGCGTCGGATCACTTGGGCATTCAGTGGTTCCTTACTTGGCAATCCGCCCAGTAAGCGCGTCAACTGCCGCTTCTTCGCTCGCAGCCAGTCCTCGTGCTGAGTAGCGGATGGCAGAGCGAGCAGGGACAGGTCGGAGCTGCCTTTCACCCTCGGTCCTCCGTCAGATCAATCTCGGCAACTGCGGTTGCCTCCATCCCGAAGGCCTTGGCGACGGCAGGGTGGACGACCCGGCCGCGAGCGAGGTTCACCCCCCGCGCGAGGGCACAATTGTCTGCAAGGGCATCGGAGAGCCCCTTGTCCGCAATCTCGAGCGCCCACGGCAGAGTCGCGTTTGTCAGGGCATGCGTCGAGCTCCGGGGGACGGCGGCAGGGACATTCGGGACCCCGTAATGGATGATCCCGTGGAGTACATAGGTCGGCTCGGAATGGCTGGTCGGCCGAATGGTCGCCACACAGCCCCCCTGGTCCACGGCCACGTCCACGATGGCCGCTCCGTCCTTCATCTGCCGCACCATCTTTCGCGTCACGAGCTGGGGTGTCGGGGCACCCGCGACCAGGACCGCGCCAATCAGCAGGTCGGCGTACGACGCGGCCCGCTCTATCGAATAGGCGTTGGCATAGACGGTGATGACATTGCCCCCGAGCACATCGTCCAGGTACTTGAGGCGGTCGTGATCTACGTCGAGGATGGTGACATGCGCGCCCATGCCGAGCGCCACCTTGGCGGCGTTTGCGCCAACAACACCGCAGCCCAGTATGACGACCTCTGCCGGAGGGACTCCGGGGACGCCGCCGAGCAGCGTCCCGCGTCCGCCGAACTCGGCTTCGAGCAGCCGAGCGCCGATCTGGACCGACATCTTCCCCGCGATCTCGCTCATTGGCGTGAGCAGCGGCAGGGCGCCTGCGTCGGTTTGCACGGTCTCATAGCCCAGAGCAATGACGCCGCGGTCCAGCAGAGCTTCGGTCAGCTCTCGAGAGGAGGCGAGGTGGAGATACGTAAAGAGCACCTGTCCCGGACGGAGCAAGTCATACTCGGCCGGGAGCGGCTCCTTGACCTTCAGAATCATCTCCGCGCGGGCGTACAGGTCGGCGGGGCGGCGGGTGATGCGTGCGCCGGCGCCCCGGAACTCGCGGTCGGCGATCCTGCTTCCCTCGCCGGCCCCGGCCTCCACGATGACCTGATGTCCGTGCTCCCGAAAGGTTCGGACGCCGGCCGGGTTGGTGGCCACCCGGGCCTCTCCGTCCTTGATCTCCCTTGGCACCCCTATCAGCATGTCAGCCTTCGCTCCCGTTGCCGTTCAGTGGATTCGGCGGCCGCCGCGTTGATCCCTTGACGGCGGATGTGCGAGCTCCTGGCCAAGTGGCCCTTGCCTTCTGGCCACAGGATAGCCTATAATCCCTCGTTGGCGGGGAACCGCGACCTCCGTTGATCCAGTGTGTCAAAGGGTTGGCGGGCGCTCAGAGGCGATTAGACCGCCATTCGCGGACGTGGCATATGTGTGGTGGCCTGGCCGCCGTCGGCGGCTGGAGCCAGACACATTGATGCATGCTGTAGTCGGACCGGCGCAATCTCGTGCGCGGGAAGGGAGGTGGAGTATTGGAGCGCGCGCGGTCGGGCCGAGCAGCAGACCAGGGAGTTACGACCGACGGGCGCGGAGGCGTTGCGCGGCGAGGCAACACGGTATCTCGACGCAAAGCCATCGCAGCCGCGGTCGTGCTAC
>JALGXV010000264.1 GCA_029821885.1 Candidatus Hebobacteria bacterium | reverse complement strand
GCAGCGATAGGGGAACTGCCACACGTGGCCTTCGATGTCGTAGCGATTGCCGAGGCCGACCGAATCCTCGAACCTCCCGCCGGCGAGGTCGTCGAGGGTGAGCCGGTAGGGGCCGGTGATGCGGCGGCTTTCCCGGGTGCCGATCTGCGGCGCGGTGTCGAGCACGAAGGACTCTTCGAAGCCGGGGACGCGCTCCCGGTAAAGCGCGTGCACCTCCGCGATCTGCTCCCGGAGCGTGATCTCGATGCGCGTCAGGTCGCGCACATCGAGCGCGTCGGCCGGTAGCCCGTTGTTGAGCCAGGTCACATCATCCCGGTAGGAATGGCTCGGGTGCCACGCTGCGCCCACACGTTCCTTCATCTCCGAGCAGAAGGCCTCCCAGGCGGCCGGCGCCGCTTTGCGCCAGGCGTCGAAGCGGCCGTAGTCGATGGCGCCGAAGCGGGGCACGAGGCCGATTCGGTGGTCGGACTTCTCGAAGGGCGCGCCGGCCCAGGCGAGCACGTCACCATCCCCCGTCCCGTCCACGAAGACCTTCCCGCGGACGGCCAGCCGGCCCGACTTCGTTTCGATGGCGATACCTTCGATCGTGGCGCCGCTGGCGAAGCTCGCGGCGATCCAGGAATGAAACAGGAACCGCACGCCGGCCTCTCGACAGAGGGAGAGCGAGAGCGCCTTCCACGCCTCGGGATCGAAGTCGAAGACATCTGCCCGCCAGGCGCCGGCCGGAGAGCGCGCATCCCCGCGTGCCTCCAGCGTGGAGCGGAACTCACGTGCCAGCCCCTGGATCACCTGGTCGCCGCCCTCCTCGAACGGGGGAAGGCCGATCACATTTCCGCCGGTGGCGAGGCCGCCGAGGTATCCGTAGCGCTCCACCAACAAGACGTCGGCGCCCTCACGCGCCGCCGCAATGGCGGCCGCCACCCCGCCCGGCCCGCCGCCGGCCACGACGACATCGGCCTGCTCGATCACCTGGAGTTGGCGTGCCGGCTCCTCGATCGTGCTCATCGGTTGCTCCTTCGGGGTCGTTGCCGGCGCTCGCACATCCGACCGCGCCCACCACACCGACGACGTTGAAGCCCCACACCGACACGGCCGCCGACACTGCCTTGATGGTTCGCCTAGGCCGGAGCGGGTCTCACGGCGGGCACTTCGCGCACACCGACCTGAACAGCGTTGTGCTGAGGTAGCGGTCGCCTCGGTCGGGCAGGAGCGCGACGATGGTCCCGGAGGTCATGTCCTGTGCCACGCGCAGCGCGCCGGCCACCGCGGCCCCGCTCGACATGCCCAGGAACAGGCCTTCCCTCGTCGCAAGCAGTCTCGTCGTCTCGAAGGCCTCGCCATCGCTCACTTCGACCTTGTCAGCCAGCTCCGCGGGTTCGTAGATCCCAGGGATGATCGACTCCGTCATGTTCTTCAGCCCCTGTAGGGTGTGGCCCTCGGAGGGCTCGACGCCGACGACTCTGACGGCCGGCTTCTTCTCCTTGAGGTATCTGCCCGCTCCCATCAACGTGCCCGTCGTCCCCATACCCGCGACGAAGACATCGACCGCGCCCTCGGTCTGTGAGTAGATCTCGGGCCCCGTTGTCTCGTAGTGGGCGAGGACGTTGTTCTCGTTCTCGAACTGGTTGGGCATGTAGTAGCTGTTCGAGCTGCTGTTGAGGATCTCGTGCGCACGTCTGATGGCGCCGTCGGTGGCCTCCCTGGCCGGGGTCAGCTCGACCTCCGCGCCGAACGCTTCGAGGACGAGCCGCCTCTCCGTGCTGACGCATTCCGGCATGAGGAGCTTCACCGGATATCCCCTCGCAGCTCCTATCATCGCCAGGGCGATGCCGGTGTTGCCCGAGGTCGGCTCGAGTATGGTGGTGCCGGGGCGAAGCTCGCCGGACTCCTCCGCCTTCCTTATCATATAGTAGGCGGGGCGGTCCTTCACGGAGCCTCCGGGGTTGGCCCCCTCGAGCTTGGCGAAGATCCGCACATCAGACCGCTTGCTGTTCAGAGCGGTCAGCTCTACGAGCGGCGTGTTCCCGATGGCAGAGAGTATGCTCATGGCCGTGCACCCTCCTGGCCGTCGCCTACGGTGTGAACGCGAAGCACTGCTAAAGGGGAGGTTCTCCCCATCGGGTCAACGAACCTCTCACGGTGACGACCGGAGGCGGGCCATCTCACCTACGCGGAGCCCACTACCGGCCGTCTCGGAGTTCCGAGAGACTGCCCATGAAGATACTGGCGATCGTGGGGAGCTATCGCAAGGGGAAGACCATCGACACACTGGTGGACCGCGCGATCGAGGGAGCCTGCGCCGGCCGCGCGGACGATGTTCACGTGGACAAGCTCCACCTTATCGACCAGAGGATTGAGTACTGCAAGAACTGCATGGTGTGCCGGGAGGATGATCCCGACAAAGCGCGGGCCCGCTGCGTCATCTCCGATGACATGGAGGCCATCTACCCCCTAATGGAGGAGGCCGACGGCTTCATCTTCGGCACTCCCGTCAACATGGGGCAGGCCACCGCGGTCATGAAGACCTTCGTGGAGCGGACCGCCTGGGTGTTCGCGAAGCCTGGCCGACGCCCGATCCCAGGTTGCCCGACGCCTCGCACGACGAGACAGAAGAAGGCCGTGATCATCGTGAGCTCCGGCCTGGTCCCTCCGCTGCTTCGGCGCTGGTGCGATGATGCGACCTCGCTCCTGCGAAGCCACTGCGTTGACATCCTTGGCGCAAAGGTGGTGGGCACCCTGTATGCAGGGGCCGTGGAGAAGAGAGGCATCGAGCGCTATTCGCAGGCGGCCCACCGGCTAGGGCGACGGCTCACGGCCTAGCGAGACGGCGGGGCCGCCAGCTCGAGAGCAGAGGAAACGGCGCGGTCGTCCGCTTCATTGGGGATGACAGAAGGGGGCAGAAGGCACGCTGCCCGGCTCCTCTTGGACCTTGCGCTATCTCAGGAGTTCCAGCGCGGCCGCGATGTGCTGCGCGTCACTCACTCGGCAGGGACTTGATGAACTTGCCCACCGTGTCTATGATTGCCCCTTCGTACTTCCAGCCCTTCTCCTCCGGCAGGTGGTGCAGCGGATCGGCGGTGGTGACGATGACCATGTCGAACTCATCCAGCAGGACGATCAGGTTCCCGCCATGCCCCCACGCGAAGTCGAACCGATGGTCGCCCGCCCTGCCGGACCACCATTGATAGCCATATCCGATGTCGCGAAGGTAACGGCCCGCCTTGCTGGAGAACCATCCAGTGAAGTTGATGTCCTCCGAGTACCTCTGCAGGGAGTCCCCGACCCAGTCGGCCGAGACGACCTGCTTGCCCTCGTATTCGCCGTCGTTGAGATATAGCAGGCCGAACTTGCCCATGTGACGAGCCGTAACGTAGATCTCCCCCCAGCCCCACCTGTAGCCATCCGGATCGGGGGTCCAATCGCCCACCTCCGCGCCGATCGGCGAGAAGAGATTCTCCTGAGCATATGGCTTGAGGTCGGTGTCACACGCCCGTGCCACAATGACCGCGAGGATATGGGAGGTCAGATTGCTGTAGGCGTACTCGGCTCCCGGGTCGTTCATGAGAGGGAAGTCAACGATGTGGGGCAGCCAGTGCCAGTCGTCCCGGAGGTAGAGAATGTCGAAGTAGGGAGGCGTGCGCCCTTCCCAGGGATACCCGGCCCGCATCTGCAGCAAGTCCTGGATCGTGATCTGCTCCTTCCTCGGATCGGTTATCTGGTCGGCGAACTCCGGGAAGAAGTCCATCATCTTCTGGTCCACGCTCGACAGACAGCCTTGCTCCAACGCAACGCCGACGAGGGCCGAGGTGAAGCTCTTCGTCGCCGACTGCCGGCCGGATAGCTGCTCAATGGATCCCTCGTTGAAGTACGCCTCCGCGATCAGATGGCCGTTCTTGATCACCAGCAGCCCATAGAGGGTCTCCAATCTGGCCGCGTCGTGGTACAGCTCCGCCACCAGCCTCGGGTCGAGCCCCTGCTCGGCCGGTGTCGAGACCGGCCAGTCATCTCCGGGCAGTGGTGTGTAGTCAACCGTTTCGAGATCCTCAGTCGAAGGGCCGCGGTTGCGTTCGAGCAGGTCGGCTACGCTTGCGACGACTTGTCCGCGCCCTTCGTGAACATAGATGCCGACCTGAGCGATGAGAGAATAGGCGGCGCCAACGTGCGCCAGCGCGTAGCCGGCAAGTGTGACCTGGCTGACACTGACGAGGCCGAGTCCGAACTGCGCCAGAGTGAAGAGGCCGACGGCGACCTGACCGATGGCGATGATCCCCTTGGCCGGAACCGGCCGCCAGCCCCGCCACTTGAAGGAGATGTGGAGCCAAGGCAGCCCCAACAGAGTCGCCTTGGACTTGTACTCATATCCCCATCCGTCCGACTTCTTCCTGGCGGGGACGCGCGCTCCGCAGTGAGGACAGCCCGCGGCCTGCTCGGGAATATCGTGTTGGCACTCTGGGCAAGGTCTCATGTCTGTCCTGTTCTCCCCACTTGCCCCCTCCGCGCTACTACTCACAGTGTTCGTGCGGCCGTGTGGCGCACTGGGCCCCAGTGCTA
>JALGXV010000263.1 GCA_029821885.1 Candidatus Hebobacteria bacterium | reverse complement strand
CAGGCAGCTCCCGACGTGGCATTCGATATGCTCGAAGACCTCCGCCTGCGTCGGGAGAAGCAGAGCCTTGCTCCCGAAGACGAGACGGTGGTGGAAACGGCCGCGGGACCGCTGCATCTCTACGGGTTCCGCCAGTTGGGCGCGGGGATCTCTCCCACCCACTACTGGCTCGACGAGCACGGGCGGCTGCTGCTGGCGCTGGGCAAAATGCGGGCCTACATCTGGCAGGACGAGTCCTCTCGAAGGAGCGGTGAGGAGCAATGACACGATCCGCGAGCAGGAGCGGGGCCAGGCCGAAGGGTCTCACCAGGCGCGACTTCCTTCGCGCCGTGGGCGCCGCGGGACTCGCGACGAGTTCTATCGCCTGCCACTCGACCTCAGCCGCAGGAGAGCGATCCAGCATGAAGCCGAGTCCGGAACGGCCGAACCTCCTGTTCATCAACGTGGACCAGCTGAGCATGGCGCCCATCGGGGCACACGGCAGCACTCACGTGCACACGCCCAACATCGACCGCCTTGCCCGACAGGGGGTGTCATTTCGCGAGTCGTACTGCGCCGACCCCATCTGCTGCCCGGCGCGCGCAAGCTGGTTCACCGGCCGCATGTCGTCCGAGCACGCGGTCGTCTTCAATAACACGCCGATCCGCAAGGATCTGCCTGACCTGGGCCGGTGGCTGCGCGACCGCGGCTATGAGACCGTGCACTCCGGGAAGTGGCACGTGCCGGGCAGATGGCTGCCGAACAGCTTCGACCTCGTGTACGGAGAACACTGGTCCGGCGAGTATGCCGACGAGTCGGTGGTCCGCGCCGCCGAGGCCTATCTGTGGAATCGCACCAGCAGCGACCCCTTCTTTCTCGTGGTGGGCCTGCTCCAGCCCCACGACTGCTGCTACTGGGCCGGACCGCACGAGCACGCGCCCGCCAATCAGTCGTTCCCCGAGATCCTCGACGACCTCCCGCCCCTGCCGCCCAACTTCAACTACGATATGCCCGAGCCAGAACTGGCCAAGCAGCAGGGCTCGCACCGCATTGGCGTCAAGCGCAAGTCGGTCACAGCGGATTGGTCGGAGGAGACCTGGCGCTACTACATGTGGTCCTACTACCGGGACATCGAGATGGTGGACGCCACCGTGGGTCACATGCTCGATGCGTTGGAGGACTCGGGCTACGCCGACAGCACCATCATCATCTTCGCCTCCGACCATGGCGATGGGCACGCGCACCATCGGAGGATCATGAAGGAGTATCTGTACGACGAGATCGTCAAGGTTCCGCTGATCGTCTCCTGCCCGGGTCGGCTGCCGGAGGACGAACAGGACGCCACACACCTCGTCTCCGGCGTGGATCTTCTCCCCACCGCCTGCGATTTCGCCGGAATCGAACCGCCACCCGACCAGCGCGGTCGAAGTCTGCGGCCGCTGCTGGAGGGCCGGGCCAACGAATGGCGGGAGTTCATCGCGGCCGAGTGCTTCATCACCGGCCGCCTCATCCGCACGCCCCAGTTTAAGTACATCACCTACAAGGGTGACCCAGTCGAGCAGCTCTTCGATATAACGAACGACCCCTGGGAGATGAGCAATCTCGCCGCGGACTCGCAACACGCAGATGTTCTCAATGCACACCGGAAGCTGCTGGCCGACTGGGAAGCGACCTTGGACCCAGCCGAGCCGCCTGAGGGTGGCTGGCTCCGCGACGGCTGAACGCCGTGCATCTCACGATTCCGCTTGACGCCGATGATGGGCCGTAATGCAGCCGACTCCTCATGACGGCAGTGATCGAGGGCAGCCTCGCGGCGGCGTGACTCGTCGCGCGGTGCTCCTCGCCCTCCTCCTCCTGCTGCTGCTCGGCATCCTCTCCTTCTATGTCGAGATGGCCTGGGGCAAGAGCTGGGCCGGCGGCGGGTGGTCGTTCTCCTCGGGAGCCCCTGCCGTCGTGCCGGCGGCCACGCTCTTCCTGCTCACCGTGCTCATGGCCCTTCCGTGGCTGCGCCGCCGCGGTCTAAGCCGCCGCGAGCTGCTCGTCGTCTACTGCATGTTGCTCGTCGGCACCCCCGCCGTGAGCCACGCGGTGCTTGCCTGGCTGCTCGTCCGAGTGATCGCGTTCCACTACGGCGCGCAGGCGCAGCCGCACTGGCAGACACACTTCCTCCACCTCGTGCCGACCTGGTGGTCCCCGAGCAACCTCGACACGGTGGAGAACTTCTTCCAGGGCCATGCTTCGGTGCCGTGGGGCGAGTGGGCGGTGCCGCTGGCGGCCTGGAGCTCCTTCGCCTTCGGGGTGTTCCTCACCACCTTCTGTCTCATGTCCCTCCTCCAGCGCCAGTGGATCACCCACGAGCGCCTCACCTTCCCGCTCGCCGCCGTCCCACTGGAGATGGTGCGCGACCCGGAAGGGGGCGGGCGCCGCGCCGGGCGGTTCCCCATCGCCCCGGTCTTCTGGCTCGGCGCGCTCATCGCGTTCGGGCTGGCCTTCCTCAGCACCCTCTCGACCAAGATCCCCGCGCTTCCCAGCATCTCGCTCTTCCTCTACGACATCATCCCGTGGCAGCGGGTCGGCCCGCTGGCCGGCCTCGGCGGACTCACTCTGGTCTTCTGGACGTGGATGATCGCGCTCGCCTATCTCATCCCGGCCGACCTCTCGTTCTCGCTCTGGGTGTTCACCGTCATCCGGCTGCTGCTGACGGTGGCCGCCATCGCGGCCGGCGCTACTCCACAGCGCCCGGAGGACTGGTACGGCTCCTCCTTCCCCGCCCCGGTCTTCCAGGGCACCGGCGCCGTGCTCGCGCTCGCGGTGTGGGTGCTATGGGTCGCACGCAAGCACATCGCCCGCGCCATCCGCGTCGCGGTGAGCCGGCAGAGCGGCAGCGCCGACGCAGAGGAGCCGCTCAGCTATCGGTTCGCCTTCCTCGGCCTGCTCCTCGCCACCGCCTACCTCGTCTACTTCCTGTGGATCAGCGGGCTGCGCGTGTGGGTGGGTCTGCTGCTGGTCCTGCTCACCATAGGCTACTTCACCGTGTGGGCCCGGCTGCGCGCCGAGAACGGCATGGCCTTCATCTGCTTCCCCTGCGACATCGACCACATGCTGGGCGTCCAGCTCGGCAACAGAGCCTTCCGGCCCATCGAGACCGTCGCCATGGTCACCCTGCGGTGGGTCTACCGGCCGGGCTTCAGTGTCTCCTCCGAGATCTTCCCGGGAAGCGCGCTGGAGGCCTTCAAGATCGCCGACTCGGCCCGGCTCGACACGCGCCGGCTCGCTAAGGCCGTGCTGCTCGGCTTCGCCTTCGCCTGGGTGACGGGCGTCGTCATCGTGCTCGCCGGCATGTACCGCTACGGCTGGTTCGGCCTCTCCTGCAGCAGCGGGGGATGGCTCGGCCCCATGGCCATCAATGACGGCGGATACATTGTCACGCGGCTCGATCCGAGCAAGCCCGACTACAACGCCGTCATCGGCGTGCTCTCGGGCGCGGCCGTCACCATCGGGCTGGGCGTGATGCGGCTGCGCTTCTGGTGGTGGCCGCTGCACCCGGTAGGCTACCTCGCCTCCAACACCTGGGGCGCGCAGTGGTGGTTCATCCCCTTCTTCATCGGCTGGGTGGCGAAGGTGCTCGTGACGCGCTACGGCGGCCTGCGACTCTATCGCAGCACCATCCCCTTCGCCGTGGGCCTCATCGTGGGCGACCTGCTCAACGGAATGGTCTGGGCCTTCATCCAGGTGCTCGCCCGAGGAGCGCTCTGATGCGCTGGGGAGGCGCGCGATCGCTGGCCAGGAAACCGTCCCCTGCCCTAGGACCCGTCTAGTCGTCGTCTACGGGCGCTCGCGCAGGTTCAGCGCATATTGCGCTGTGGGCGAATTCAGGCATAGTGTCAGCCAGTATGCCCGCAAGGGCAAGCGAATGTAGAAGGCCGTAGGACGTCGGAGTGAGGGGACCGTCAGGTGCGTCAGCCGATCTCCGTCTCCGCGCTGCTTTCGGAAGGGAGATCGGCAGATGACCAAGGGTACAGTCAAGTGGTTTAACGACAGCAAGGGCTTCGGGTTCATCGAGACCTCCGAGGGCGATGTCTTCGTGCATCACTCGGCCATCGAGGGCCAGGGATTCCGCTCGCTGCGTGAAGGCCAGGAAGTCGAACTCGAGATCGGTCAGGGCGACAAGGGCCCACGGGCCACCAGAGTCCGCCCGCTGTAGTCCGACCTGTCGGTAGAGCAATCGAGCTCCGGCACCCGCCGGAGCTCTTTTCGTTGGCCTGGCAGCCTCGCGGTTGGGCCCGCTGCAACCCCCTGTCGCCCGTGATCACGGCCACGGGAAGAAGGGGGGCATGATGTCCCAAGCGGCCGCGGCGAGGGTCCACACGACGGCGGAGGTGAACTCGCCGAAGATCATCCCGAGGAAGAGCGGGCGCAGCTTGGCGAAGAGCCGCATCCCGCCGTAGCGCACGACGAGCGACTTCACGATCCATGCCACGAACATGGGGAACCAGAAGACCATCGAGGTCCAGGAGGCGGAGAGCGCGTACCCGAGCGGGTGGAAGGGCCAGCCGACATAGCGCACCCGCATCGCCGCCAGCCAAGCCGTCATCGCTCCG
>JALGXV010000038.1 GCA_029821885.1 Candidatus Hebobacteria bacterium | reverse complement strand
GATCCCGCCGCCACCCTTGGGACAATAGTGGCCGCCGGGCATGAGGCAGGGCTCGAGGCGATCGGCATCTCGGACCACGTTTTCCTGGAGAGACATCGAGAGCGGCCGGCGATCGTACGCGGGGCGCTGACGGAGGAAGATGACGGCCTGCGCATCTACGTGGGCTGTGAAACAGACATGCAGAGCCCCGATCGAGTCGCCATAGACGCGGAGTTCGCGGCTGGGCTCGACTATGTGATGGTGTCCGCCAGCCACCTGTACGACCCGGGAGTGGAGCGGGAGTTCATCGACGAGCCGCGCTCCATGGCCGCGTACATGCTGGAACTCATGCGGGGCGCGACCGATCTGGGATACGTAGACATCATCGTGCACCCGCTGCACGTCCCCGCGTGTCGATACTCATTCGCGAACTTCGCAAAGGCGGCAGACGAAGCGAACCTGCGGAGCGTTGCGAGGATGGCGGCCGAGGCCGGGGTCGCCATGGAGTGCAACCCGCGCTTCCTCCGGGCAGCACCTGAGGAGGCGAAGTGGCTCTTCGGGACGTTCCTGGAAGAAGGCTGCACGCTGTCGGTCAACAGCGACGCCCACCACCCCGCCCACATCGGCTGCCGCGGCCCCCAGTTCGCAACCGAGGAGGAACTCCGGGCGATCGGGATCGACGAGCAGTGCCTGTTCGGGATGGAGCAGACCGTGCCGCGGGCGTCGCGATGACCACGGCAAGCGATGTTGTGAGACGGCGAGGCTGTTGGGGCCGCCTCGCCGTCTCAGGAGAAGGTAAAGGGTTGTACGCAATGTGGTCGGCTAATCTCGTGGCACGTCCGTCTCAACGATGACCTCGTCGCCGTGCACCATCCTCAAGCTCAGCCACGGACCGATCTCTTCGATGGTGCCGGTCACCTCGACCACTCGAGCATCCGCTGGGATGGCCGCACCGATCTCCGAGAAGGGAATGGGCACACCATATTCTATCTCACCGATATCGGCCAGGAGCTTCTCCGGACGGTCTCCCGCGCGTATGTACTGACGGATGGCGAGCGCCCTGTCCGTCTCCCGATCGACCTCGACGACCAACCGTCCGCTCACCCGCTGTGGGGCGTCGGTGATAGTGTAGGTAGTTGTGACCACAGCCACCTCGCGCCCACGCCTGTTCTCCACGGCAACCGACTTCTCAACATCGCTCAGCGTCACCCCCAGCGCTTCGGTGAACACGTCACTGACCAGACCCGTCCTGGTAAACGCAGCCGCCTTGGCGACGATGTCTCCGGCCTGCGGCATGAGCCCTGAGAGGTCGGCCACGTACCGCCTATTCTCCTTCGCCGAGAAGAACCACCAAGCGTTGGCCGCAACATCTGCGGCGTACCCCTTGATGACCCAACCGTCCGAGCCGTACGTGAGAGAGTAGATGCAGTCATCGGTCACCCACAGATCGAAGCCTCCTGTCCCAGGTGGGGTGAGCATGAATCGGATCACCGGGATGTCCTCCAGCGGCGGGGTAGGCGCACCCACGAGGTGAACCGTGTCGGCCGATTCCATCGCATGCGCGGCGGCCGCGAGAATGGAGTCCGCGTCGGGTGCACTGGCCCTTGGCACCAAGATGGTAGCCAGGGCCGCAAAGACCAACACGCCAAGAGCAGCAAGGGCGAAGCGTCTCATCGTTGCTTTCTCCTTTTGCTTGCTGGCTTCCGGCGTATCCATGCCTGGCGTGACCGCTGTGACCTCATGTGGGTCCTGCCAGCGGCCAGCGCGGGCGATGAACTCGTCTACGAACCGCTCGGAGGCGTGTAGTTCGGCGCAGGCCTGGCACCACATCGCGTGCCATCGCCAGCGCAGCCTCCCCAGACAGCTATCGCTCTGAGCCAGCAGCTTCAGTCCTGTCGGACACATTCGGACTGACCTCCTTTGCAGGCGATGCGGCCACACCTGGACACCAGTCGGCGAGCAGGTCGCGAAGCTTCTTCACCGCGGTGGCGACCTGCCAGGCGACGGTGCCGACGGGGACGTCCAGCATCGCCGCGGCCTCACGGAGTGTGAAGCCTTGGAGCTTGCACAGCACGACGGCGCGGCGCTCAGCGTCTGGTAGCTCTGCCAGGGCGTCAGCCACGGCCAGCCGCATCTCTGGCTGTGAGCTGTGCTCTCCCGATGCCGCCGATTGCCTCTCGACAAGTTGCAGCGTCGCGCGCCGCTCGCGAGCATCGACGCGCCGCTGTGCGGCCAGACGAGAGAGGGCGATGCGGTGGACCCAGGTTCGAAGGGCGGCCTCGCCTCGGTACTGGGAGAGGCGCTCCCAGGATCGAAGCAGCGTATCCTGGGTCAGGTCCTCGGCCAGGTCGGCATCCCGGGTGAGCCAGCAGAACAGGTTGAAGAGATCGCGCTGGAAGCGGTCAGCGAAGGCCGCCGCCGCTCGGGCGTCCCCGGCCAGCACTTGCCTCACCAACCGTCGATCCGCTCGATGCACGTGCACTCTCCCGGGCGCAGCCTGTCGGCAAGCCTGGGTTCATGGTTCGCCCACCGCCGACAGCATCCGTCTGTGCTGTACACATGCACCGACGCGCAACGGAGCCAGATTCTTGGTGTGCCTGCGGTTAATGTGCAGAGGCCGGCGGACGCCGTGGCCGTCCCGCGGGGCCGCATGTGCCCTCGGCATCACCGCTCAGAGGTCTATGGAGGCGTTCCTCCGCCCATACCTCCCTCTGCCGCCCCGGGTATCGGCGGAGGAGGGGGGGGAGGTGGTCCGGCCTCTCGGCGCCCTTGGGCAATGCCCTCTAGGGAAGTCGGGGGCAGGCGGGGTATGATGCGGTTGACCACTCTGAGATAGGAGACTCCCTATGGATGCTCTCACTCAAAGCGTGCGGCGGACAGCCCTGGAGAGCGGAGCAGACCTGGTTGGGTTTGGCCCGATCTCGCGTTTCGATAACGCCCCTGAAGACTGTCATCCCTACACGATCTTGCCGCAGACTCGCAGCGTCGTGGCCGTCGCTGTCAGGCAGCCGCGAGGCACGCTGAAAGCGGCCGAGGAGGGAACGTACTTCCAGGCCTATTCGGCCGACGCGTATTGGTACCTCAACGAGGTGCTGGCCATACAGATGCTGCGGGCGATCACGATGCTGCTGGAGGAGGAAGGCTACACGAGCGTGCCGGTGCACAATCCCTTCCACCCGCACTCCGGGCGCAAGCTACGCGAGGATCAGCCAGCTGGGCCCGATGGGATCGTATCTCTTCGGGTGGTGGGGGTGGCAGCTGGTCTCGGAGAGCTGGGGCATTCGAAGGTCTTCCTTACGCCGCAGTTCGGGCCGAGGCAGCGCGTGTTCGCCGTGCTGACGGATGCGGAACTGGAGCCGACGCCTCTGTTCGCCGGTGAAGTCTGCGATGGGTGCCTCGCCTGTGTGGGGGAGTGTGAGGCATGCGCCATCGGCGAAGAACGCAGCGTGAAGGTGAGGATAGAGGGCCGCGAATACTCGCATGCCCCGCTCGACACCGGCAGGTGCGGGCGGGTGCATTGGGGTGTCGACCCGCCGTACTCGCCTTTCTGGACCGGAGAAGAGCCGGAGGGGGAGGAGCCCAGCTATCACACTTGGCTCAAGCACCGGTTCCGCCACTTCTCTGTCTGCGTCGGGCGGGGCTGTCTGCGCGCGTGCCTCGACCATCTCGAGAAGGCCGGCCGCATCGGGGCGAGGTTCAGAACGCCGCTCATCGAGCGCGCGCGGTACCGCTTCGGGGAGACGGGCTCTGGCTACAAGGCGTGAGCCCCCGCCGTAACGCAACAGGGGACGGCGAGGCCGTCCCCTGTCCACAGACATGCTGGTTGAAGCGCGGTGGCGTCAGTAGTCGGCGACTGGAATCGAGTAGGTGGCCCTCACGAAGAGATCGTGGTCGCCGCGGCCGAGGCCTACGGGCGAGGCATTGGCCAGGCCGAACTCGAGGTCGATCTGCCGGTCCACCGGGTAGCGTAACAGAACTGAGAACAGAGGATCGTCCTCGAGATCGGAGTCCTTGGAGCGATACTCGGTGGCGAACGCAATGCCGTTCCTGAACAGCACCTCCACCCCGAAGAACCACTGCAGAAGGGTACTGCTGTCACCGAAGTCCGGGTTCAACTCCAGGTAGAGGAGCCCGAGGGTGCCGTCGACGCGCGTGTGAGGCGGCGGCGACCACTCCCACTCTCCCTCATAGGTCGGCACGAGCTGCTTGGTAAGTACGAAGTAGGAGCGCAGGATCTCGGTGTCTGAGAAGTACACGGTATCTCCGTACATCCCCGCGGTGTCGACCCAAAGGGCATCGACCCATCGGCCGATGCTGAGGCCGACCGAAGCATCGAGGCCGTTCCAGAAGCCGCCCTTAGGCATGAACTTGCCGTGGAACCGGTACTTGCCCCCGAACTCCCATACGTTACTGTCCTCGCCGTCAGTGGCGCGAGTGTATGTAACCCAGAGTTCCACATCACTCGAAACGCCCTTGAGGAAGTTGAGGGACCAGAGCGACATGTCGATGTCTTGGGTCTCGTACATCGATATAGACCCAGTCTCGACATGGAAGCTCCGGTAGCCTATCGCCGTCTGCCATTGATCCACCGGTGCGATGCGAGCTGTAGGCAGCATGACTATGCCGGTTGGCCCGGCCGCCGAGGGAATGGCGAAGGCCGAGGCGCCGCAGGCCGCCAGCAGCGCCCCCGCGAGTGCAAGAGGCAGCCACGATCTCATTCGCGTTTCCTTTCCTTGATGTCGATCTCTTCAGGATACCTTTAGCGCCTGCCGCGGAGGCAAGACGCGTGGCCAGAACCTGCCCGGACTAGGAGTTCTGTCCTCTTGCATCACCTCCTCCCTGCTCGCTGCCAACCGGGGAAAACTTTGACATTGTACCACTCCTGCCGATATCGGCAATAGGGGGACGGCTGATCGTCCCTGGGGCAGACGCGAGCAAGGGACGGCTTCAGCCGTCCCTTGCAGAAGTCCCTTGCTTGGCAGATGTCTGCCGTCGCTACGCCGTGCCTGCCCGCGGGAGCAAGGCGCGGCGGGTCAGTTACTCTAGGCTCCGCCTATCGGGAAAGTGTACCCGAGGCTGAAGTACCAGTTCTGATCGTCCAGACCGATGCCGCTCGGACCTGCGTTGGTGGTGCCGATCTCGGCCTCCACCTTGTCCGAGAAGCGATGGCGCAGCATCGCCGAGAACACGGCATCCATGTCGACGGTGCTGTCCTTCCACCGGTACTCGAGGCCGAACGTCGTGCCTCCGGCACCCGCGAACTCCAGCCCGACAAACGGCTTGGTGAGGCTCTCGCTCGACGCGCTGTCCGGAGAGACCTTCATGTACATCAGGCCGAGGCTGCCGAGCATCCGCGTTCCACCCTCGCCCCACTCCCATGAGCTGCCGCTCTCGGGGGTGAAGTCCTTGGTGGCGACGATATAGGCCTTGAGGACGTCGAAGTCCTCCATGCCACCACCGTACATGCCCATGCCGCCAGCGAGCATCGAATCAGACCACACCTCCCAGCTCGCGCCAAGCGCCAGACTGGCCTGGTCCTCGGGCTCGGCAGCGAGCTGCCACTTGCCGCCCAAGGCCCACATGGTCGCGGTCTCAGAGTCGGTCGGGGTCTCCTGGTCGGCGAGAGCGTAGGCTGCCCAGAGTTCCGCCTCATCGCTGACGCCGGTCAGGACATTCAGCTGCCACTGGGTGATATCGATGCTGTACATTCCCGCCGAGACCTCTTGCTGCTGGTAGATCAGAGCGGTCTGCAGTTGACCAGGTGGAGCGATCAAAGCATTCGGCGTGCTCACGATACCCGTCGGTCCCGCGAGCGACGGGATCGCGTGCGCTGCTCCACCGCTGACGGCGATAGCGAACGCCGCCAGAAGAGTGAGAGTCCACAGGCTTCTCTTCATCCTCCTTCCTACCTTCCTTTCTGTTGTGCTGTAATTGCTACTGGCGCAGGCTCTGAAGCCATACGTCAGTATCTGATACCACATATTTGCCCCCAGCTACCTACACGAAAACGTATGAGCGACAGCCGGAGCGAAGGTGCGAGAGGGTCCATCGACGCTTAAACACCGCAGATCGGGTCCTGGGGCTGCATGCGCTCGCTCGGCAGGCGCTCATCCGGTTGCCGCCGCGCCGCGCCGGTCAGGCCGATGGCCTGCCTGCCCGGCCCAGGAACCGACCACCGGAGGCACGGCGGCCCCCGGGCCAGCCGGGAAAGCCAGTCGTTCGATGTCGACTTGCCAGGCGACATCCCTTCGGCCCCCCGCAGGCTTACGCTATTTACAGAGGCGCAAGGCCGTGGTATTATACCGCCCGCCGGGCAAGACCACCAGGGCCAGATGTCAGGGGAGGCGGTCTGGGCGGCCGCCGAATCGGCTGGCGCGAGGAGGGTGGCGGCCGGCGCACACACTACCATCGCAGCCTGCGTCACAAGGAGATCGCCGTGGCAGCGCCCGACGGCAGCCCTCGCTTCGCTCACCTTCACGTACACAGCGAATACAGCCTTCTGGATGGTGCCTGTCGTGTCGAGGACCTCGCCAAACGCGCTGCTGAGCTTCAGCTGCCTGCGCTTGCCATAACCGATCACGGTGTGCTGTACGGAGTTGTCCCCTTCTACAAGGCGTGCCACAATAGGGGCGTAAGGCCTATCATCGGCTGCGAGGTCTATGTCGCTCCGCGGAGCCGGTTCGACCGCGATGGGAGGGCAGATTCCGACCTCCGCCACCTCGTGCTCTTGGCCGAGAACGATGTCGGATACCGCAACCTCATCGCCCTCGTGAGCGACAGCAACATCGAGGGCTTCTACTACAAACCGCGCGTGGACTTCGATCTACTTACGCGCTATGCCGACGGCCTCATCGCGCTGAGCGCCTGCCTTTCCGGCGAAGTGCCCGCGTTGATCTTGCAGGATCGGGAGGAAGAGGCCCGTGATCTGGCCGCTCGGCACCGCGATCTGTTTGGAGCCGAGCACTTCTTCCTCGAGCTTCAGGACTGCGGCATCCCGGAACAGAGTCGTGTCAACGAGGTTCTGGTTCGCCTCGCCGCTGATCTGGGAGTGGGGCTGGTGGCCACGAACGATGTGCACTACACGCGCCGGGAGGACGCGAGGACCCACGACGTGCTGTTGTGCGTCCAAACGAACTCGACAGTCGATGAGCCGGAACGTCTTCGCTTTGCCACGGACCAGTTCTACTTCCGTTCGCCGGAGGAGATGGCAGAGTTGTTCGGCGAATGCCCGGAGGCGCTGACGGCGACGGCGGAGATCGCCGACCGGTGCAACGTGGAGATGACCTTTGGCGAGACCGTCTTCCCTCACTTCGCGGTGCCGGCGGGCCTCACGGCGGACTCGTACCTGCGCGAGCTGTGCTACGAGCGGCTGCCGGAACGGTATCCCGGTAGCCCGGAGGCGGTCAAGCAGCGGGTCGACTACGAGCTTGGCATCATCGCGGCGAAGAAACTCTCGACCTATATGCTGATCACGTGGGATATCATCCGGTTCGCGAAGGATCGGGGTATTCTGGTCGGCCCCGGTCGGGGCTCGGCCCCGGGGAGTGCCGTGCTCTATACCCTCGGTGTTACGGGCGTGGACCCGATCGAACTCGGCATTCCTTTCGAGCGGTTCATCAACCCGGAGCGGATCTCGATGCCAGACGTGGACATGGACTTCGAGGACGCGCGGCGGGATGAGGTGATCCGCTACATCGCCGACAAGTATGGCGGCGAGCATGTGGCCCAGGTCATCACGTTCGGCAGCATGGGGCCCCGGCTCGCCGTGCGAGATGCGGGCCGGGCGATGAACATCCCGATCCCCGAGGTGGACCGGATCGCCAAGCAGATCGACGCGACACGGCCTATTGAGAGGTCAGTGGCAACGAACCCCGACCTCAAGCGTGAGTACGAGGAGAACGAGGCCGCGCGAAGACTGATCGACACCGCGCAGGGCATCGAGGGGCTGGCCCGTCACGGAGGCACCCACGCGGCTGCGGTGGTCATCTCGAAGGAGCCTCTGCGAAATGTCGTGCCTCTTCAGCGCTCGACCGTGGGGGACGGCCTGACGACGCAGTTCGACAAAGACGCCGTCACCGATGTGGGTCTGCTCAAGATGGACGTGCTGGGCCTGCGAACGCTCACCGTCGTGAAGCGAGCGCTGCAGCTCATCGAGCACAGCCGCGGCGAGAAGATCGATCTGGAGGACATCCCCTTCGAGGACGCAAACACGTTCGAGTTGCTTGGGAAGGGGGAGACGGCCGGAGTGTTCCAGCTCGAAAGCAGTGGAATGCGGCAGGTCGTGACGGAGCTGAAGCCCGACCGGCTCGAGGACATCATCGCCGTGGTGGCCCTCTATCGTCCCGGCCCGATGGCGCGCATTCCAGACTACATCGCAGGCAAGCACGGGACCCGAGAGATCACCTATCTCGATCCGAAGCTCGCGGTGGTCCTGAAGGACACGTACGGAGTCATCGTCTACCAAGAGCAGGTGATGGAGATCGCCCGGCAGCTAGCCGGGTTCCCCATGGGGTCGACGGAGACGGTGCTGTTCGCCATGCGCAAGAAGAAACACGAAGACATGGCTCGGCTCCGCGACGAGTTCCTCGACGGCGCGGTCAAGAACGGGACCGATCGCGGGATCGCCGATGACATCTGGGCCCAGATGGCGGAGTTCGCGGGCTATGGATTCAACAAGGCTCATGCCGCCAGCTACGCGATCAACGCCTACCAGACAGCCTACCTGAAGGCGCACTACCCGGCGGAGTTCATGGCCGCGCAGCTCACCAGCATCATGGATGACAAGGACAAGGTGGCGGCCTACGTTCAGGAGTGCAGGCGAATGGGGATCGAAGTCCTGCCCCCGGACATCAACCACAGCAAGACCGGCTTCGCCGTGGATGATGGCAAGGTGCGGTTCGGGCTCGCCGCGGTGAAGCACGTCAGCGAGGGCTCGGTCAACGTGGTGTGCGAGGAGCGGAGAGCAGGTGGGCCCTTCCAAGGCATCTATGAGTTGTGCAGCCGGCTCGAGCCCGGCACGCTGAGCAAGTTGGCTTTCGATAGTCTCGCCCGGGCCGGAGCTTTGGCCTCTCTGCTGGGGTCGCGTGCGCAGCAGGTGGCCGCTGCTGACCAGGTCCTCGAATGGGGTGCGCGAGTCTGGCGGGATCGACAGGCGGGCCAGACATCCCTCTTCGGCTCACCCGATGGGAAGGGCTCCATCGTGCCACCGTCGCCGCCGCTGCCGCCCGCTCCGGAGTTCCCGCCGGCCGAACTGCTGGCGATGGAGAGGGAGCGCCTGGGGGCCTATCTGTCGGGCCACCCGCTCGAGGCGCTTCAGGGCCGGCTTGAGAGATACGCGACGGTGACAGTAGCGGAGCTTGACAACGGGACCGCGCACGGAGAAGTGATCGCGGCGGGGATCATAACTTCCGTGCGGAAGCGAATCACCCGCAGCGGAAGGATGATGGCCTTCTTCGCCCTGGAGGATCTTTCTGGCGTCATTGAGGCGACGCTGCTTCCGGACGGCTACGAGAGCTGTGGCGGAGTCCTCTCTGAGCAAGCCATCGTAGTGGTGCGAGGGCGAGCCGAACAGGACGACAGGTGGCGAGAAGACCGGGAGGGAGGCGCCGGACAGCGGCTCCTCGCCGAGTGCATCTGCTTGCTCGACGATGAGCCCGGGCTGGCCGAACTCCGCTTCCCCGGCAACAGCCGGCGAGCGAATGGCGCCCGCAACGGCAAGGTCAACCGGACGCCGCGACGCTCAGCTGGCCGGCGCGATGCCGGGCGCGAGGGACCGAGACCGGAGCGCAGCGAGACGAAGGCGGAGCGTATCCACATCCGCCTGTCGCTGGACGGGGCGGCGCAGTCAGTGGACAAACTGAGGGAGCTCATCGGGCAGTTCTACGGTGAGACCGAGGTGCTGCTGCACATTCAATCGGGAGAGGACGAGCGCCGGCTCAAGCTCGGTCGCGACTTCCTGGTGAAGATGGACGAGCGGTTCGCAACGGCCGTGGAAGGCCTGCTGGGCAAGGGCGCGATCTGGACTGAGTGAGCGTCGGCAAGGGCGTGGCAATGCGGGTAGTGAGGGCGACGAGGAGGTCACCTGAGCACGTCGTGGCGGAGCTGTCCGCGCCGATTGCCGCGGAGCTGGCCGAGCAGGAGAAGGCCGTACGGGAGATCGTTGACGCGGTGCGGGAGCGGGGCGACGAGGCGCTGCTGGAGTACGGGCGACGCCTCGACTGGCCCGAAATGACGGCTGCGGCGATGCGGGTGGCCGAGGCGGAGATCGACGCTTCCCTGCGGGCCGTCGGTGACGATTTCCTTCGGGCTGTAGAACTGGCGGCCAGGCGGGTCCGAACCTTCCACGAGAAGCAGCTGCCCGCGGACTGGTTCGACTGTCGCGTGCCCGGCGCCGTACTCGGCCAGAAGTTCACCCCCATCCAGCGAGTCGGCATCCACGTGCCGGGCCAGAGTGCCGCTCTTCCCTCTTCTCTGTTAATGGGCGTCGTGCCGTCACAGGTCGCAGGCGTCGAGGAGCTTCTCCTCGTCACGCCACCTCGGTCGGACGGCACGGTCCATCCGGCTATCCTGGCGACGGCCGGCAGGCTGGGGGCCCGGACGATCTTCAAAGTAGGCGGGGCGCAGGCGATTGCTGCGCTCGCCTACGGGACCGAGACAATTGCCAGAGTTGACAAGATCTTCGGGCCGGGGAGCCCCTGGGTGACGCTGGCCAAGAAGATGGTGTACGGCGAGGTGGGCATAGAGGGTCTGTACGGCCCCTCGGAGGTCGCAATCATCGCGGACGACAGCGCGGAGCCGCGGCTCATCGCCGCCGATCTGCTTGCGCAGGCGGAGCACATGAGCGACTCGCCGGTGTTCCTCGTGACCCCCGTCGAGACACTGATTGAACCCGTGGAGGCCGCGCTGAGGCGGCAGCTGGAGGCTTTGCCGCGCCGTGAGATCGCGCAGCGGTCTTTGGAGGCGTTCGGCGCACTTATCGTCGCGGCCGACGTGGACCAGGCGGTGGACATCGTAAATGAGCTCGCCGCAGAGCATGTGCAGGTCTGCACGCGGGAGCCGTTCGCGCTGCTGCCGAAGATCCGAAACGCGGGCGCGATATTCCTGGGCAGCTCATCGCCGGTGCCACTGGGCGATTACGTCATCGGACCGTCGCATTGGCTCCCGACCGGCCGCACTGCACGATTCTCTTCGGGGCTCGGGACGCTGGACTTCATGAAGCGGTCGAGCGTGGTGTACACATCACGGGGCGCCGTGGCGGACCATGCTGAGGCGGTGCGGGCGCTGGCCAGCCTGGAGGGCATGGATGGCCACATTCGCGCGGTCGAGGCGAGGCTGCGAGAAGAGGCCGAGGAAGAGGGGAGGACGCCATGAGAAAAGCAGAGGTCGAGCGAAAGACGAAGGAGACTTCCATCTCCCTGCGGCTTGTGCTCGACGGCAAGGGTGGCTGTCGGGCGAAGACCGGTGTTGGGTTCCTCGACCACATGCTCGACTTGCTGGCGCGACACGGCGGCTTCGATCTGAGCGTCGAGGCGAGCGGCGACCTCCATGTCGACGATCACCACCTGGTGGAAGACGTGGCGATTGTGCTCGGAGACGCCCTCAAGAAGGCCCTGGCGGGGAAAGAGGGGATCTCGCGGTACGGCTGGGCGGTGGTGCCGATGGATGAGTCGCTGGTCATGTGCGCGGTCGATCTCGGCGGACGTCCCTATCTGGACTACGGCCTGGAGCTTCCCGCGAAGCGGGTCAAGAAGTTCGAGATCGAGCTGATCGAGGAGTTCTACCGCGCGGTCGTGAACTCGGCCGGCATGAACCTCCATCTGAGGCAGCTCGCCGGCCGCAACACGCACCACATCATTGAGGCCTCCTTCAAGGCGTTTGCACGGGCGCTGGCCCAAGCGGCCGCCACGTCCGGGCATGGGGGAGTGCCGTCCACGAAGGGGGTGTTGTGAGGTGGAGTCTCACGGGACCACGATTCTGGCCGTGCGGAAGGACGGGCAGACGGCAGTAGCCGGTGACGGGCAGGTCACCATCCAGAATGCGATCTTGAAGCACGGCGCCCGGAAGGTGCGGCGGCTGTATCAAGATCGCGTCGTCGCGGGATTCGCGGGAGCGGCCGGTGACGCACTCGCGCTGTTCGAGCGGTTCGAGGGCAAGCTCGAAGAGCATGCGGGCAACCTCCCGCGAGCGGCCTACGAACTCGTCAAGGACTGGCGCACAGACCGGTCGCTCAGGCGGCTCGAGGCGCTGCTGGTGGTGGCCGACAAGGAGCACCTCCTCCTCGTCTCCGGCAATGGCGACCTCATCGAGCCCGACGATGGGCTGATCGGAATAGGCTCCGGCGGCCCCTACGCGCTGGCGGCGGCGCGTGCCCTCTCAGCACATACGGACCTCCCCGCAGAGCAGATCGCCCGCGAGGCCATGAACATCGCGGCCGACATCTGCATCTACACCAACCGCGAGCTGACGGTGGAGGTGGTCTGACGTTTCCGGCCAAGCCGCTTGGCGCACGCTCTTTGGTCCCTCTCGATGATCCCAGGACCCAATCGGCGGCATGACTTCGATGTCGCGCCGAAGAAGAAGTCCAGACACTGCTCATCGCGGTCAGCCGCGAGTTATTGCCATCGAGCGGCGACCTAGTCGGAGGGTTACATGAGAGAGGCACGTGGCTTTTTCCGAGTCTTCGCTCCAGGAGGGATGGGAGCAGTCGTTTCGGCCGGGTTGCTGCTGGCGATCACAGCGCCTGCGCTGGCCAGCGAAGTCAGCGGCGGCCTCGTCGCGACTGTCGGCGCTGTCTATGTAGTATCAGGCGATGGGTCGGACGCCAATCCGGGATCGCTCGAAGCGCCGTTCGCGACCATCACCAAGGCGGCGGAGGTGGTGGAGCCGGGCGACACGGTCATGGTGCGCGGGGGCATCTACCGCGAGCGCGTGACCTTCGCGCGCGGCGGGAGCGAGGCCGCGCCCGTCACCTTCATGGCCTACCAGCAGGAAGTCCCGGTCATCGATGGAGAGGGGCTGGCCGTTGGGCACGATGAGGCGCTGGTGACGGTGAAAGAGGGCGCCGACTACCTCGTTGTCTCCGGCTTCACGGTGCGCAATTCCTCCGGCGCGGCCATCAAGATCTATGGGGACCTCGCCGTTGTCATGGGGTGCAAGGTTACGAAGGCCGAGTATCAGGGGATTCAGGTGCGGGGCGCCACCGGGGTGCGGTGCATCGGCAATGAGATCTGGGAGGTGTGCCGCATGAACGCGGCCCGCGAGCGCGAGGGCGGCTGGCCGGCGGCGCTCGCGGCCTGGGAGTCGAAGGAGGTCTCGTTCACGGGTAATGTGGTGCACGACAATGACGGGGAGGGAATCTCGCTGTGGACGGGCGCAGACGACTGCGTCGTCCTCGGCAATCAGGTCTACGACAACTGGAGCGTCAACGTCTACCTGGACAACGCAAGGCGGGCCCTGGTGACCGCCAACCTCATCTACAGCACGGCCGACACATTCGAGTCGCACCGCGACCCTGCCATCGGTGTTGCCGTCGCCGATGAGGATTACAGCGAGTGGGGAGACAGCAGCTGGAAGGCCGACGGGCGGGAGCACGTCGTGCGCAACAACATCATCCTGAACTGCTCGCGGGGTATCAGCTTCTGGGAGGACGTTGCCGGATCGGGCCTCAAGGAATGCTCATTTGCTTACAATACCATCGTGGGAACCTGGGAGTACGGGATCCGGGTGTCCGAGGGCCGAAACAGCGGGACGCGATTCGCGAACAACATCGTTGTGAGCCGGTCGGGCGAGACCTTGTCTGTCACGAAGCCTGGGGGGCTGTCATTCGACCGGAATCTGTTCTGGGATATGTCCGGGGAGTCTGACGGCAAGTTCTCCTGGGGAGGGGAGGACCTGGGCTTCAGGCTGTGGGAATCCCAGTCCCACGAGGTCAGAGGGAGCCTCTGGGCGGACCCACAGCTCTCAGATCCGGCCTCGCGAGAGGCCGAGGGCGCCAAACTGACACGGGACTCTCCGGCGATAGACGCTGGCTCCTCGGCGGGCGCTCCGCCCTTCGACTACTGGGGCTACCCGCGTCCGGCGGACGGTAACGAGGATCGAATAAGGGCGCCCGACATCGGAGCGCATGAGTATGGCGCTGAGGGATAGCTGAGGTCACAGGTCGCTTCTCTCTCCGGGCCCATCCGGCCGGCCAGCGTGCGCCCAGGCGGTGTGCGTCGCCCCATCTACGGAGGACATACCGTGCCCTCATCTCGATGGCTTCACGTCATCGCTTCATGTTGGACCATCTTCCTGCTCGGCTGTGCCACCTCACATCCTGTGCAGGGGCTGGCGCCGGGGAAGGGACCGGCCGCCGACACTGGCGCGGAGGTGCAGCTGCCCGCTTTCCCAGGGGCGGAGGGATTCGGGGCTGAGACTCCCGGCGGGCGGGCGGGGCGCGTCGTCAAGGTGACCAATCTGAACTCCAGGGGCCCGGGCAGCTTGCAGGCGGCCTGCCAGTCAGAAGGGCCGCGGATCGTGGTGTTTGAGGCATCGGGGGTGATCCGCGGCGACGTGGAGATCACAGAGCCGTACATCACCATCGCCGGCCAGACCGCGCCGGGCGCGGGGATCACGATCGAGGGCATGCTTCGAACCGCCTACCGCACCGGCGAGGCGCCCCGAGTTCACGACGTCGTGGTGCGCTTCCTGCGGGTGCGTCCCCCACCGGGAGGCGGAAACCAGGGCGATGCAGTGCAGTTCTCGACAGTGGACCGGGCGATCCTCGACCATCTGTCCTGCTCGTGGGCGGAGGACGAGACCATCGACCTGTTCTCCCATGCGACCAATGTCACTGTGCAGTGGTGCACGATCGAGGAGTCTTCGATGACCGAGGAGCGGGGCGGCGGCCACAACTACGGGCTGATAGCCGGCCCGCGCAGCGGGAACATCTCCATACATCACAACTTGTTCGCCCATCACCGGCGTCGGAATCCCGCCGTAGGGAGCGGGCCCGTCGACTTCCGCAACAATGTCGTCTACAACTTCAGAGATGGCTTCTCTCACGAGGGCAACTACCGGACGCCCGGCTTCAACATTATCGGAAACTACTACAAGCCAGGGCCGAGCGATTCCCACGTCTTCCCTTTCTGCTTCGAAAACGAGATCCCATATTACCTCCGCGACAACTACATCGAGGGAGTGGGTACCATCCAGGACCCGTGGGGGGAGGCCGACAAGCTCTATGGTCTCCAGTACTACGCGGGCCACGGAGTCAAGCAGGAGACCGAGACGCGCGTCGCTCGTGTCATGACGAATACTCCGTTCGAAACCTACGACCGGGTGTTGACGCGCGCCGGGTGTTTTCCTCGAGACGTAGTCACCAAAAGGATGATCCGCGACACGCTGGAGGGGACGGGCGAGTGGGGACGCCATGAGCCGCCGGACTTGCTGGAGGGCTTGGTGGCATCGGAGCCACCAGCGGATGGCGACAGTGATGGCATGCCGGACGAGTGGGAGCGCGCACACGGCTTGAACCCGGCGGAGGACGATTCCTCGCAGCTCATGCCTTCCGGCTACAGCGCCATAGAGGAGTACATCAACGCGCTCGCAGAGTCGCTCGTCGGCACTTGAAACGGGCAGTCCCCGGAAGCGCGAGGGCAGCGCGTCAGCGCCTGGACCTAACTAAGGTCGGGGTGTGTTAGGAAACCCGCGAATAGTGGAATAAGTTCCTTGGCGCTCGGAGGCTCTTCGGCCGCCCGGGCGGGAGATCAGCGCCTGGCCTGATGCGGCCAGGGGGGGTATTCGGTTGAGCACGCAGTCGAATGGACCGACGCGTTCGGATCCAGCGATAATAGGCCAGGAGTACGTACCCGACCGAGACAGGATGCAGCTTCTGTGGCTCGCGCTTGGGCTCATCGGGCTGCTCACCTTGGCCCTGGTGTTGCTCGTCGCGTACGGACTGGAGATCTCCAGCTCTGACTACACGGAACCCCTGCTGCTGATAGGCTTGCTGGCTTTCGTAACGTGCACTGTCGCCTACTTCGCGGATAAGGAACGCGAGCACCGTGCCGAGAACCGGCGCCTTATCCGGCAGCTCCACGAGACAGCTCAAGCACTGGACGCGCGCGTCGCCCGACTGAACAAGCTATCCGAAACGAGCGTGCGTCTGGCTGGGGCTCTCGACCTCGAACGGATATCGGAGCTGGTTGTGGAAGCGCTCGTCGAGCAGGTCCACGCTGATGCTGCGTCCCTCGTTCTGCTCGACAGGTCGAAGGGCGAGTACGTGCACCAGCACAGTGTGGGTCCTCTCACGGAGAACGGCGGTGATGCGGGCGACCCGCTCGAGATCGCGGCCGCCGCGGCCAGTGACGGGCCCTCCATCACGCAGTTGGATGGGCCGCCGGCGGTGTCCAAGCAGCTCGAGGCCTGGGACAAGATCCGGGGTTCCATCTCAGCGCCAGTGAAAGTATCAGACATGGTCGACGGCGCGTTGGCGGCAATACGCGAGGAGACCTTCGACACCGAAGACCTGAACCTGTTGACCACGCTGGCCAATATGTCGAGCAAGGCCATTGAGAGCGCAGAGCTTCACCAAAGGCTCAGACACTCCTACTACCGGACGCTGCACGTGCTGGCCCGTTCGCTGGCCGCCCGCGATCCCTATAGCGCGGCCCATGGGGAGGCGGTGACTTGGCTGGCCGCCCGACTTGGACACCTCATGGAGCTGAGCGAAGAGGATCTGGATGCCCTCAACGCCTACGGCCCCCTGCATGACCTCGGGAAGATCGGAATCTCGGACACCCTGCTCTCCAAGCAGGGGCCGCTGACCGATGAGGAACTGGAGATCGTTCGCCAGCATACCCTGATTGGGGAGAGCATCATCAGGCCTCTGAACCCGGGAAGCGGGGCGCTCTCGATGATTCGCAGCCATCACGAGCGGTGGGACGGCCAGGGATACCCCGAGGGCCTACGGGAGGAGCAGACCCCGCTGGTGGCGCGCATCGTCGCCGTCGCCGATGTCTACCACGCCATCATCTCTCACCGGCCCTACCGCAGCGGAGCAAGTCCCATACAGGCTGTCCAGGAGATCAAGGCCATGTCGGGCACGCAGTTCGACCCGTCGGTGGTCCAGGCCCTCGTCAAGCTGTGGCATGCAGGCGAGCTGGCCGACCCGGCGGTCTGGATGGGACAGTCACAGGAATCGCGCGATATACTCAACGTCCCGTCCTCCCTGAACGTTCCCTCCCCGCGCCCTGTGCGCTCTGACGGCTGACACGCGGTCCCCCGCGCGGCCCGCCACGGCCGCTCCGCCCGAAGCCGACGTTCCCCGACTCTCACGTGAGCACTGCCACGCGCGTGTGCGCTCAGCGATCCGGCTACTGCCTAGAGGTGCTCTTGCGCCGACCTCGAACAGTAAGTGCACGAAGACACGCGCGGCCCACGCCCGCGCTGAGCACGAGGAGGGAGCACGATGGAGCGGCGAGGGATTCACGTGATGATGAGGGATCGGTCGAAGCTTCCGGCGGTCGACCGCCTTGTTCGGGAGACCGCACCATCGCTCGGCCTGAACTGGGTCATCGTGGAGGTCAACGGGCACTTCCAGTATCAGAGCCACCCGGAGGCCTCTGAGCCCGATTCGATGTCGGCGTCAGATGCACAAGACCTAGCGCAGACGGCTCGTGCAAACGGCGTCGATCTTGTGCCGATGTACAACTGCCTCGGCCACCAGTCCT
>JALGXV010000262.1 GCA_029821885.1 Candidatus Hebobacteria bacterium | reverse complement strand
AGCCGCCTTCGGGAGAGTAGACCGGAAGGTGGGCCGGGTCCTCGTCCGAGGGATCCCAGATCCTCACCTGGCCGAAGGTGTCGAGGGTGAAGGCGTGGTCGGCCCCCCGCCCCCCGCCGTTGGCGAGAGCGGCGCGGGAGTCATAGCACCGAACGCTCGTCACTTCGTCCAGCCCTTGCGCCGTGACGACTCGCTCGTCATCGGTGCCGGGGTAGAGGTCGATGCGATGCACGCCGCTGGCCGCGTTGCTGAACAGCAGTTCCTGTGAGGTGGGAAGCCAGCAGATGGAGGCGGCGGGTGTGTCCAGGTAGCCCGTGTCCGACACCTCCCACACCTCCCAGGTGCTGAGGTCGGCGCAGTAGATGGGGCCGCGATCCCAGGCCCCGAAGCCCCACCCGTAGTGGTAGGCGATCTTCTTCTGGTCGGGAGAGACGGCCGGCAGCGTGAGGCCCTGGCCGTCGGGGATGGCCGGGTCCTCGAAGAGCAGCCGATAGGAGCTGCCGTCGGCGGCCAGCGCGTAGACCTGCCGATAGGTGCCGAGGACCGGGCCCTCCGTCACCACCCACTCATAGGCCGCCGGGGCTGCTTCGGCGAGGGCCAGGCAGAGCAGGACGATCAGAGGAAACAGGAGGCGACCGGACTTCATCACACCTCCCCCCTTTGGGATGGCGGCCCCACAGCGCGGCCGCGTGCCGTGTCGCTCAGAGGATAGCTCGGCGGAGAAACACCACTGCCCCAATCTTCCGGCATCCCATCCCGGCTGTCAAGTGCGCCAGGGCAGGGGGCCTCCCCGGCCGCGCAGGTTCTCGCCCTGGGACCGCAGGGAGGTCCCCCTGGCCGTCAGCCGCGGCGGCGCGGCAGGAGCCGTGCTATCGGCCAGCTAACCTCTTCCCTCGTGACCGCGCCCATCTACGAGATCTTCTCCTCGGTGCAGGGCGAGGGGCTGCTGGTTGGCGAGCGCCAGGTGTTCCTCCGCCTCTGCGGCTGCAACCTCCACTGCGCCTACTGTGACACGCCGGCCGCCCGCGAGGAGGCCGCCGCCTGCCGGGTCGAGCAGACCGCGGGCGGGGCGGACTTCGAAGAGCGGCCGAACCCGCTCTCGGCGGAGGAGGCCGCGGAGGCGGTGGGCCGGCTCGCCCGGCCGCAGCCGGGCCTGCATCATTCGGTGGCGGTGACCGGCGGCGAGCCGCTGCTGCACGCCGACTTCCTGCTCGAGCTGCTGCCGATGCTCGGCGACCTCGGGCTGGGCGCGTACCTCGAGACCAACAGCACGCTCGCCGACGAACTCGTGCGGCTGCTGCCCCACCTCGACGCGGTGTGCGCGGATATCAAGCTCCCGTCCTCGACTGGCCGCGCCCCGATCTGGGGGATGCACGAGCGCTTCCTTCTCGGGCTGGTGGCGGTGGAGGAGGCGGCCCGCCTCGACTTCGCCAAGGCCGTCGTCACCGCCGCCTGCGAGGAGGAGGAGATCGAGACCACCTCCCGGATCATACGGGGAATCCGCCCCGAGATGGCGCTGGTGCTTCAGCCGGTGACGCCGACCGCGCCCGATATCGAGCCTCCCGCGCCGCGCCGGATGCTCGACCTGCAGGCCGTCGCCAAGCGCCACCTGCCCCACGTCCGCATCATCCCCCAGGTGCACAGACTGGGGGGGTTCCTGTAGGGCGCTCTTGGGCGGCCGCGCGAGGTGCTTCTGGCGCCTTCCCCCCCTGCCACACTGCGGTTGTGTCGGGCGGCCGTGAGAAGCATCGCCGCCGCGCTCTCACGGCCAGTCCTCGGCTGCGCGGAACTCCAGGTCGTTTCGCTGCTCGCCTTCGGCTAGCCGGACGAGGATCGCGTGCGCGCCCCCGAAGCAGTCGCGCTGCCACTCCGCGGCGACCTCATACTCGCCGGGGAGGAGGGCGCCGATGGAGAAGTATCCGTCGCCATCGGTGTCTGTGCCGGGCGGCGCTGGCTGTTCGTGCTTCGACATGGGCTGTGGGATGAGCAGCAGCGCATCGCCAGAGATCGGACGCGCCAGCACGGCGATGCTTGGGAGTGGTGTCACGCCGTCCGCTGCCAGCACTCGCCCGCTGATGGTGACGCCGGGAGAGAGTGCGAACTCGAGATCCGTCGCCCCCCCGCTCTCCGTGATCTCGACGCTGCGTATCACATTCGACACGAGCTTCAGGTCCGAGTAGCCGCCCCTGAGGACCACATCGTACCGACCCGGCGGCACGAGCAGCCAGGCGGTGAAGCTGCCGTCGGGCTGCCAGTCCAGGTCCGCATGGGCGGCCCTCTCGGGCCTTCCCGCGGGCGCGAAGATACACTCCAGCCTGAAGCTGCTCCATCCGCCATGGGGCAACTCCCTTTCCTTCTCCGCCGGGAGGCCCAAGATCCGGCCCCCGATGCTGGGCTTCTGCTCGATCTCGATCTCTATGGGACCAACCGTCTCGCCCGACCGCACGGTCACGGTCGCCGGGCCGGGCACGCACTTCCCCGTCGTGGGCCCCCCGGCGTCGATGTTGTACTGCCCCGGGAGCATATCCCTCACTTCGAATCGGCCGGAATCATCGAGGGGGTGCTGAGGCCCCTTCGGCTGTATCGGGCAGATGCAGACGTGGCCGCCGGGCACCGGCCGGCCAGTCCCCTCATACACGACACGCCCGGTCACGGCCCCCGGCTCGACGATATGGATCTCGACCTCCTGCGGGGCCGCATCGAGGAAGGTGACCCGGACCGGGACCGCGATTCCGACCCCCTGCACGCGGGGGGCGAGTGAGATGTCGGACTCCAGGTACGCTTTCCCGTAGGGGCCGTGCCTCGGCCTGATCCGGTAGACGAAGCAGCCCTCGCCATCGGTCTCGACCTTCATGTCCTCGAGCATCGCGTGCGGCAGCGGCGCTCCATCCGGGCCGAGGACGCGGCCGGTGACGACCAGCTCCTTGACCATCCTGAACTCGACCTCGGCCGTCTCACCCTCCGCGAGTCCGACTGTGCCCCACTCCGGCTCGGCATTGAGCACCGCCCAGAGGCCCTCATCCACTCCGACCCACGAGCCCTCCTCCCAGTCCTCGTCGAAATCCACGCTGAGCTGGTACCCACCCGGCGGGAGGGGGGCGAACCGGAACTTCCCCTCTTCGTTGGTCTCGACTCGCCGGCCGAAAGCATGGCCGCGGAGGCCGTGACCGGTGGCGAATGACACATACGCGCCGGCCAGCGGTGACCGATCCGCAGCGGCGATGACGACTCCCTCAATGGTCCCGCCCTCCGTGAGGTGCAAGTCGCGCCTCACATCTGGACAGTCAACATCGGTCTCGATCTCAACCGGACCGATGGAGCCGACGCCTTCCTGGGAGATGTAGAGCTGGTAACGGGTCAGATCGCCGCCCGGGAGGACGACGCTGTAGCCCCCCTGGCCATCGGTCCTTAGGTCGAAACGGGAAGTGCCCCCCCGCCAACCCGCGACCCCGCAGGTCGACCACGTCGCGTAACCCTCGGCCTTCAGCACCATGTTGGCGGCGGGACGGCCGTCCGGCAGTGCAACGGTCCCGCTCATCACGATGGGTGGAACGAGCTGTATGTCTAGCTCGACCTCGGTGGCCCCTTCGGGGGCCGCGATGCGGAGGAAGCGGGAGCGCGCCACGCCATCGACCCAGGCCTTCACCCACTGGGGCCGGCGCAGGTTCATCTCCATCGAGTAGCTGCCGTCCGAGTGAGTCCTCGCCTCCGGCGAGCCCCAGTTCTGCGGCGCGAACCTGACCAGGCGCCCCGCGGCCGGGCTGCCGTCGACCTCCCACACGGTCCCGTGCACGCGGACCATCCGCGGCGGCGGCAGGTCATCGTCGAGCTCATCCTCGTCTTGAGCGAGGGCCGTGCAGGGCCAGAGGACGGCCACGGCGCTGATGGCGGTGATTCCAAGGAGCTTCCAGAGCCTGCTTCCGGCGAAGGTGCATCCCCCCATGACCTGCCTCCTCCTGGACGCGCTGAAGCGGCGTACCCGCGTGGTTAGACTACCTATGCGGTCGGGGAGTTCCTGCGAAATGGCGCCAGAGGGCGTGTCTGGGAGCTGACAGCCTGCTGGGCCCGCTTGTCCCGCTCCTGAAACAAGGAACGGCCCGGCAGGAGGGGGGTCGCGGCGTCTCCTCGTCGAAGCTTGGGACAGCAGGACTCTGGGGGCCCGAGGGGGGCTGAGACGGTCGAGCCGACGCCGTCGGGCGAAAGGAGGAGTGGCGTGAACAAGTCTGTGCCCACATTGCTGGGGATCGTGATCATACTGCTGGTCGTGATCCTGGTCGTTCTGGTCGTCAACTACCAGGTGACCAAGGGAATCGGTGAAGGCGGGCGGGTGGTCGGCACGGTCGGCGGGGAGATGCTGACCGGCGAGGAGGCTCCGGAGGAGTACATCCCGGCCTCCGCCCTGGGCGGCCGCGCCGAGCAGGAGGCCCAGCAGCTGCCGGCGAGGGCGCGAGAGCGAGGCGCCGAGGCCCAAAAGGAGGCCCGGGAGAGACGGGAGCAAGTGGAGGAGACAGGCGAGCCAGTGCAGGGAGGGCCGCTCCTCGAGCCCGATCCGGACTAGGCCGGGCGAACGTCACACGAGTTGCTTCGCGCTGGATTGCGGG
>JALGXV010000261.1 GCA_029821885.1 Candidatus Hebobacteria bacterium | reverse complement strand
CCCACCTGCTGGGCGAGGTGGGCGGCGACGCGCTGAGGATAGAAGCGGACGGCGAGCGGCGGCTATCGGAGCAGGTGGCAAAGATGGAGGCGATCTGGCGAGGCGCGATTCCATCGCTGATGAGCGAGTGATGTCTGTCTTCTCTGCTCTGCCGCACCAGGGGAGTGGGCGACGGCAAGCGGCCTGCATTGGTGGGCGGCAATGGACAGGAACTGCAGACTGGTCCTGGAAGGAGTTATGTGTCCACGCATGGCTGTGGGACGGCGGTGCGCCACTTGGGCGAAGCAATGGGGATAGGGGCAAGAGAAGCTATGGAACCAGGCAAGCTGGTCCTCGCGTCGCCTGAGGCGCGCGAGGCGTGCGGCGTCTTCGGCATTTATGGACCTGGAGAGGACGTATCCCGCCTGACGTACTTCGGGCTCTTCGCTCTGCAGCACCGCGGCCAGGAGAGCGCTGGCATCGCCGTCGCCAGCGGCCGCGAGATCACCCTCTTCCGCGAGATGGGACTCGTCTCGCAGGTCTTCGACGAGGAGACCCTGGAGAGGCTGACGGGCGACCTCGCCATAGGCCACACCCGGTACTCGACGACGGGCTCCACTACCCTGGCGAACTCCCAGCCCATGCTGGCCGAGTGGCGCGGCGGCAAGATCGCGCTGGCGCACAACGGGAACTTGGTCAACGCGAAGGCCCTTCGGGATGAACTCGAGCAGGCCGGCGAGAGGTTGGAGGCCTCCAGCGACAGCGAGGTCATGCTGCGCATGATCGCCCGCGAAGCCGATCGCGCTGGTAGTGTCGAGGAAGCCGTAGCCGCGTGCATGTCACGCTGGGCGGGGGCCTACTCGCTGACAATACTGACCGAGGACACCGTCATGGCGGTCCGCGACCCCTATGGCGTGCGCCCGCTGTGCATTGGCAGACTGAACAGTGACGTCCACGTGTTTGCCTCGGAGTCCTGCGCCCTTAACGTGATCGGCGCCGACTTCCTGCGCGAAGTCGGACCCGGTGAACTTGCCATCGCCGACGCGGACGGCTTGCGCTTGCGGGTGGTCCTTCCCAGCCCGCGGCAGGCGGTCTGTGTCTTCGAGTACATCTACATGGCGCGCCCGGACAGCCAGATCGAGGGGCACTTGGTTCACGAGGCCCGTCGGGGACTCGGCTGTCAGCTCGCCAAGGATCAGCCGGTGGATGCCGATGTCGTGATCCCCGTGCCCGACACCGGTTGGCCCGCGGCCATCGGCTACGCGGAGGAGTCCGGACTGCCCTTCGGAGAAGGCCTCATCAAGAACCGTTACATCCCGCGAACTTTCATCCAGCCGGATCAGCGGCTGCGCGACCTCGGCGTTCGGATCAAGCTCAACCCGCTTCGCGAGGCGCTCCAAGGACGGCGGGTGGTGATGGTCGACGATTCCATCGTCCGAGGCACCACGAAACGCCGCATCGTGAACATGATCCGGGATGCTGGCGCCAAGGAGGTCCATGTTCGCATCAGCGCGCCGGTGTACCGGTGGCCCTGCTACTACGGCGTGGACACGAGCAACCGATCGGAGCTGATAGGGGCGCGGTGTGCAGTCGATGACATACGCGACGCGATCGGCGCAGACACCCTCGGCTACCAGTCCGTGCAAGGGCTGCTGAGGGGCCTGGGGATCTCCCGCCGCAAGCTCTGTCTCGCCTGCTTCACCGGTCGCTACCCCATACCGATCCCCAAGGATGTGAAGCTCAGCAAGCTCGACTTGGAGGAGTCCGATTGGCGGCAAGCCAGCGGCGAGGAAGAGGCCGAAGCCGCGGTCCCCTCACCTACCGAGACGCGGGAGTAGACATCGAGCGCGCGAAGGAAGGTCTCAACCGCGCGAAGGCCCGCATCGAGTCCACCTTCGGTCCCCAGGTGGTCTCCGACGTCGGCACCTTTGGCGCCATGTTCTCGCTCTCCGAGTGGGCGAGCGGCGACTACCTCCTGGTGACCAGTGTCGATGGCGTCGGCACGAAGCTCATGGTCGCCAGCATGATGGGCCGCCACAACACGGTCGGACAGGATATCGTCAACCACTGCGTCAACGACATCCTGGTTCAGGGGGCCCGGCCCGTCTTCTTCATGGACTACATCGCTGCCGGCACGCTTACTCCTGAGTTCATCGCCGAGATAGTCGAGGGCCTCGTCGCGGGCTGCAAGGCGGCCGGCTGCGCACTCATCGGTGGTGAGACGGCCGAGATGCCGGGCGTCTACCTCGACGATCAGTACGACCTGGTGGGCTTTGTCGGCGGGGTCGTGGAGCGGAGCCAGGTCATATCGGGAGAGCGCATCGAGCCCGGAGATGTTCTGCTCGGCCTCGCCTCGGATGGCCTCCACACCAATGGCTATTCCCTCGCCCGGAAGGTGTTCTTCGAGGTGGAGGGCCTCGCAGTGGACTCTCCAGTGCCCGAGCTCGGCCGGACCATCGGGGATGAACTCCTGCGGGTGCACAGGTGCTACGCGCCGGCCGTGCTGTCGACCCTGGCCGACCTCGAGGTCCGCGGCATGGCGCACATCACGGGAGGGGGGCTGCCGGACAACATCGTGCGATTCCTGCCAAAGGGCTGCCGCGCCGTCCTGGAGAGGCGGAGCTGGGAGGTCCCGCCCATCTTCGAGCTCATCCGGGAACTGGGCCAGGTCCCGGATGAGGACATGTATCACACCTTCAACATGGGCATCGGCTTCGTGCTGGCGGTCCCTGAGGGCCTGGCCGAGGAGGCAGTGGCGCGTCTGGGGGAGCGCGGGGAGACAGTCAGTCGCATCGGACACGTGGCGGAGGGGGACAGGGGCGTGGACATCCTTTGAGGGTAAGCCGGGCGCGGCAGTTTTCGGCCGTGAGTGCGACAGGAGGCGACGGCGAGGCCGCCGAAAGGGCAGATGAGGCTTCGCGCTGAATCCGACCATGGGGAGCGGTGACATTCATTCGGCAGCCATCAAGTGTGCCTGCGGGCACCGGGTCGTCCGCAAGGACGTGCTGCAGACAGGGCTCTACCTGAGTGTGCTCGGCCCGAGCTATGTCTACGTCCGCTATCGCTGCGGGCGCTGCAAGCGGGTCGGCGAGAAGCTCGTCGAGCAGGAGGCCTGGGACCCGTCTGTGCTTCGGGCCGATCGACGGTCGAACCGGCCGGGGCTGAGCAAGGCGGAGATACGGCGCTTCGCGAAGATGGGCGAGATAACCGCCGACGAGATCATCGACTTCCATTATGCGCTGGACGGCCTGAGCGCGGAGCTCGAAGAGGAAGTCGAGAGCGCGTGAGCAGCGCGCAGCGGCGGGGAAACACTCGGGGCGTCTCAGATACGGGACGCCCCTTTCGCATACGCGCCACGCTGATCTGAGACGGGGGTGACTTCACATGCTGCTTCAGCGCCTCCTGACCGCGGTCGTCGGCATCCCGGTCGCCCTGCTGCTCATCCACGCGGGTGGCTGGTGGCTTGCCGCGGCGCTGGCGCTGCTGGCGGTCGGCGGCCTGCGGGAACTCTACCGCCTGCTGTCTGCGCGGGACATGCTCGTCTATCCCGGCCTCGGCTACCCGCTCGCGGTTATCCTGATGGCAGCGACAGCCGGGAGTGTCGCGGTCGCTCGGGGCCACTCCCCTCTGAGGCCGGCCCTCGAGATCGTCCTGCTCGTGGGTGGCGTGGGAGTCGCCGCATCCCTAATGCTACGTACGGCGCCGGTGAAGGGCGGCGACAGGGCCCTTTCCACATTGGCCTGCCACTTCTACGTTCCACAGGTGCTGAGCTACCTTCTCCGGCTCCGCGCGCTCGACGCGCCGGCTGTGCAGCTCGGCTCGGCCGGCCGCACCTTCCCCGCCGGGCTGTGCTGGCTGGTGGTGCTGATGCTGGCCGTATGGGGGATGGACACTGCGGCCTATGCGGTCGGCAAGGCGATCGGGAAACGGAAGCTATGCCCAAGCATCAGTCCAGGCAAGACGGTCGAGGGGGCCGTCGCCGCGCTGCTAGCTCCCGCCGTCGTCATGTCGGTGGCGGGGCACTGGCTCGGCCTGCCTCTCTACCACGGGTTGATTCTCGGCGCGGGCATCGGGGTGGTGGGACAGGCGGGGGACCTGTTCGAGTCGATGCTGAAGCGGCGGGCGGGAATGAAAGACTCAGGGATGCTTCTACCGGGTCACGGCGGCATACTCGACCGCTTCGACAGCCTTCTGTTCGCCGCCCCCCTCGCTTACTTCTACCTCAGCTTCGCGCTCTGAGCGGACCGGCCCTCAGTGCCCGGCGCTGAGCCGCTCCGACAGCGCATCCGGGAGCTCGGCCGCCCTCATCTTCGCCTGCGCCGCCCCTATGTCGTAGGACACCCGGCGCAACTCAACGGTGTTCGATTCCGGATCCCAGATTCCATAGCTAGCGTCCGGATTGCCGTCCCGAGGCTGGCCGATGGACCCCGGGTTGACGATGTAGCGGTGGTCGCCGGAGATCTCGACCGTGCCACCGGACCAGAGCGCGACCTGCTCGGGGGAGGGCGCGTTCGCCCGTGCCTGGTAGTACTCAGTGATGTGGGTATGGCCGATGAAGGTGAGATCGCCAGGCATCGCGTCGAAGCACCGCTTCGCCTCGGCCACTGTCGTGATGTACTCCATCTCGTCGGGCAATGATCCGTGCA
>JALGXV010000037.1 GCA_029821885.1 Candidatus Hebobacteria bacterium | reverse complement strand
CCGGGCTTGCCGGGCTGGTCTGATCACTCTTCTCTGCCTATTTGGTTTGCGCTCTAGTTCAGTCGTGCGCGCGGGAGCCCGGCAAGCCGGAAGACCTACCGCGCCACCACCAGCAACCGCGCACCGAATTGTCGAGAGCTGATCGCAACATCTGTCCGTAAGGACTTCTACCACAGATTCGCCGCGGCGTCAAGTAGCAACTCCAAGCTGGTTTCGTTGCCATCCATGCGCCAGGCGGCAAACGCCTGCACCGCGGGGCCAAGGCCGGCATGTGCCGCCAGCACCTTACTGGCACCAGGACGCACGGAGCGGTCGGTCTTGGGCGATGAGGCACCGGATCGCGGCACGCGTCAGGATGGCGGCCGCATGTCGGGAAAGCCCGGCACGGTGCCGCGGGGCTGCCGCTCAGCGCGGTCAGCGTCGATGATGCCGGCGAGCCACCAGGCGCCGTTCACATCGAGGGCCCAGGCGCTGTGGCCGGCGCCGGGGATGACGGCGAGATGGATGCGAGGCTCGAGGCCGTTATCGTAGGCAAACTGGCGCATCGCGTCGACCCAGGCGTCGGCCCGATCGACGCGGGTGACGCCATGCTGGGCGACGCCGTCCCCCGTCCTGTCCATCATGTCCTGGGACCCCATGACGACGCGCACGGGCAACATCGTTGCCTCAAGGAAACCATCGGGATTGGGGCTATTGCGGCGGCCGTAGGGCCAATCGACTGTCTCGTCGGGGAAGGTGTAGGTGCCAGCGGAGGAGAGGACGGCGGCGAAGATGCGGTGTGGATAAGCCAGGAGGAAGCGCTGGGCGAACTGCGCGCCGGCGGAGTGGCCGACGAGGATGATGCGATCATCCACCGCGTCGAAGTGGTCGCGATAGCTGTCCACGATTCTGAAGATGAACTCATCGGCCCCGATGGGGGATCCCTTGAGGAAGCGGTACCCGTAGAAGCGCCAGTAGTCGAACGACGGCGCGACCACAATGAGGCCGGTGGTGTCGGCGAGCAGCAGCCAGCCCCTCTGGTGGATCGACCGACGGGCGCTGACGCGGCTCAGCTCGCGGGTCATCTTGTCATCCCCGTAGGAACCATGAGAGACGATGGCGACCAGGGCGGGCTCGACGACGTTGTGGGGGACGTACTCGAAGTAGTCGCCATAGGGGGCGCGGCGCTCGACTATCTCGCCGGGGACAAGGGGATCATCGGGGCCGAGCCAAGGGTCTCGGTCCCACCGCGGCTCCTCCTCAGGCGGGGCGACAGGGACGCCCATGTTGAAGACCGAGGTCAAGGGCTGAACGGCAAGATCGTCAAAGCGGATGTCGATCCGGCTGCCCGATCGAGTCGTAAGCGCGCCGAAGCCGATCACGATCTCGTCGAGTTCGAGATCGCAGCCGAGCAGCAAGCGCTCATCCACATAGCCTCGGATTAGTCGCTTCTCGCTGTTGTAGGCGATAGTGAGAGCATGCCACACCTCCCACTCGTCTCCGTGAGGTTGCAGTGGGGGCGTTTCCAGATCGAATTTGGGGCTGCGGCACCTCGCGCGATAGCCCACCGACGGCTTGAAGGTGATTTGGGCGAATCGGCCATCGCTCCCCAGGCGAAGGTAGGCCGAATTGGCGCGGGCACCGAATCGCACAGGCGTCCGGAACCAGACGGTGGCTTGAAGGCTCTGCGCCGGGAACGGAACCGTCACCACACCTTCGCTGGAGACCCCGTCGGTCGTGCGAGTGCCATGGACCCGAAGCTCGTTATCTGCCTCGACGACGACTACACCGGGGTCGTTGTCGACGACCCGGTAGCGCTCTTCATCGAGCCAGCCGTCGTCGAAGCCGTCGGACACCAGCGGGCCGGCGGCGGTCTCGGAAGGGGATCTCGGCTGCTCCGTCGCGGGGAGGGGCGGGGCGGGCAGGGGCGCCTTCTTGACCGTTTCGACAGTGATCCAGACGACCGGGGACTTGATCTCCTCGTCGTCTCTGAACACCGCGGCCTGGAGCCAATGGTCACCGGCCCCCCAGTCGGCGCTGTCGAAGGACTTGCGATGGGACTGCTGCCCTATCCAGACTCCTTTGCCGTCCACGCGCAGGCTGAAGGGGGAACCTTCGAGGGTCCGGCTGAGCTCAATCTCAACTGTAATCGGTTCGCCGAAGGTGCCGACGGTACCGTCGGCAGGCGAGACGATGCGCACAGTCGCCTCGTCCTCTGCCGGCGCGGCCCGGGACACCGTTGCCAGTGCAGCTATGGCGACAGCAGCGAACAGCGTGCAGCGCAACATCGAAGCACCTCACCAGACGACGAGTCTGGCGCATGAGCTGAGTAAGGAGACCCCACTCCCTGTCATGCTACCATCGAGGTGGCTCACGCGCAAGTGCAGTGCGCGGCGACACCGGCCGTCGACTCTGCGCCGCTGCAGCAAGAGGCTCACATCTCGCGGAGACGCTTCACCCTGTCGTCAAGGGGGGGATGGGTGGTGAAGAGGCGGTTGACCCGCCCTCTGTGCTCTGTGAGCGGGTTGATGATGTAGAGGTGCGCGGTGGCCTTGTTGGCGACCTCCAGTGGCTCGGTATCGGCCCCGAGCTTCTCGAGCGCGTTTGCGAGGCCCTCCGGGTAGCGAGTGAGCTTCGCGCCAGAGGCATCTGCGAGATATTCTCGCCGGCGAGACACCGCCATCTGCATCAGCCGCGCGATGATGGGCGAGAGGATGACAAACACCAACCCGATCAGGAGCAGGATTGGATTCCCTCCGCTCTTGCTGCTGCTTCTCCGCCGACGGTAGAACAGACTGCGCAGCATCCAGTCGGACAGCAGCACGACAGTGCCAACGAGAACCGTCACCAAGGTCATGAATCGGATGTCGTAGTTCTGGACGTGAGACATCTCGTGGGCGATGACGCCTTCGAGCTCGAGGCGATTCATCTTGTCGAGCAAGCCGCGAGTTACAGCGATCGCGGCATGTTGGGGGTCCCGGCCTGTCGCGAAGGCGTTGGGGGCAGTGTCCTCAATCACGTAGAGCCGTGGCATCGGCAGACCGGCCGCGATGCTGAGGCCCTCCACCGTGTTCCACAGGTACGGCTCTTCCCGCTTGGTCACGGGGCGGGCCTGGCTCATGCTGAGGACGATCTTGTCGCTGTAGTAGTAGCCTCCCCAGGTCGCCATGAGCGCAAAGACGGCAGCCGGGATTGCGACCCAGTGGCCCAGCTCATAGTAGAGGCCGAAGACATAGGCCACCCCGACGATGAGAAGAACCACGACGAACAACAGCAGATAGGATCGCCGTCTGTTGCTGGCGATCGCGTCGAACATGGGCTCTTCTTACCTGCCTAGAACTGCACCTGCACCGGCCCGCGCGCGGCCTCCTCCTCGATCTCGAAGTAGTCGCGCTTCTGGAACCCGCCCATCGACGCAACGAGCCGCGCGGGGAACGACTGGATCAGGTTGTGATACCCGAGCACAGTATCGTTGTAGAACTGCCTCGCATAAGCGATCTTGCTCTCCGTCCCGGCAAGCTCCTCTTGGAGCTGCATGAAGTTCTCGCTGGCGCGCAGTTGCGGATAGTTCTCGGCCACGGCGAACAGTCGGCGCAGCGCCTGTGTGATCAGGGTCTCCGCCTGCGCCTGATCTTCGACGGTGCGAGCGTCTATGCCGGCCTGCCGCGCCTTCGTCACCTCCTCGAAGGTCTGGCGCTCGTGAGCCGCGTAGCCCTTCACCGTCTCCACGAGGTTTGGGATCAGGTCGTAGCGCCTGCGAAGCTGGACGTCCACCTGCGACCACGCGTTCTCGATGCGGTTCCGGAGCACTATCATACGGTTGTAGGTCGCGATCGCCCATAGCACGACGAGCGCGACTATCCCGAGTACGACCCACATCTCGATGCTCATTAACTCCTCCTTGAAGTGACCTCCCTCATACTACTGGACCTCGGGATGATTTTCCACACCTGCATGCGGCTTTCCAGCACATGTCACCGGCCCCCGGCGCCCGCGGCCACGCGCTGGCCGTAGACCTCATAGAGCACGAGGGCCGTCGCGACCACCACGTGGTGTGAGTCGCACGTGCCCATCATTGGGATGCGCACCATCAGGTCGCACAATGACTTCTCGTCAGGTGATAGGCCGACCTGCTCGCTGCCGGCGAACACCACGAGCGGCCACCGATAGCTGGCCTCCCGGTAATCGGTCCCTTCCGAGGGCGATGTGCCTACCAGGAAGCAGCCACGGCGCCTCTTCCAGTCTGCAAGCTCATCCAGCGTCGTCCGCACAAGCCGCTGCGAGAAGGCCGTCCCGACACTCGCGCGCACCGCTGCCGGGTGATACGGATCCGCTGACTCCCCTGCCAGGATCACGCCGAAGCCTCCGACTGCCTCGCAGATCCGGACGACGTTGCCGATGCTCCACGGCTGGCGGATCTCCTTCACCGCGACAGCGAGGGACGTCGCGGAGGGCAGGAGTTCGCCCAAGCAGGACCACCGCTGCTGTACCACAGCCGCGAGGCCCTGACGCCAGTGCTTCGGCGAAAGCCCTCGCAGCACCTCGGAGCTGACCTGCACGCGTGGGAATCCGGCCCTCTGGCCAAAGCTGTCAAGCCACGACCGCGCTTCCTCCGATAGGACGTCTCGCGATTCTATCACCCGTTCCACACGCATGCCTGCGTCGAAGGCCGCCCGGATCAGCGGTAGGCTGTCTGCGAGGAACAAGCGCGCGCGATCGCGGTGCTTGCGCTGAAGCAACCGCCGTATCTCCTTGACGCGTGGGTTGTGACGGCTGGTGATGAGCATGACTCACATGAGCGAGGGACACGACCCAGGGCAGCGACAGAGGCCGGGCAGAAAGGAAGGGCCGCCGCCCGAGCAAGCGTCAGGCGGCGGCCGTGCAGTGTTCTCGTGACCGGTTTCAGGGGAAGACGCGCAAGAATTCGCCTCGGCAGACCCAGGAAGCGCCCGCCGGACGCAGCTCGTGGAGGTATTCCAACGGCTTTTCACTGCGCGTGAATCAGGACGCGCCCAGTCTATTCCGAGGAGCGCCGGTTGTCAAGCCCGAGGCAGCGCCTATCCGCGGGCCAGTTCCAGTGCGCTACCTCGTGTCACAGCCCCTTCGCCGAAACGATCCTGCACGCGATCAACGTAATCAGCTAACCGCTCTCGCCGGCCTTCCTGCTCCAGCAGCGGCAGCCCAAGCGGCCTGCCTACAGCGCTCCCTCACGCCACGCTCTGCTCAGGGTGGCCAGCCGCCCCTCGACTCGCTGCCGATAGCGGCGGCACAGGTAATCCCCCTCGGCAATGAGTGCCACTGCTACGTCCACAAGGCGCGGTGCACCGCTGATGCCCCGCGAGCTCAGCGTTACGTAGTAGCCGTCACGTATCGCCTCTAGAATCCCGTTCTCGGAGGAATCGCTCGCGAACACGAGCGTACGGTAGGGTGAGCCGAAGGCTAGTTCGTGTGCGTCCGTGACCTCTGTCACGACAGGCCGCCGCTCGAGCATCTCGCGCTGATTCAGGTGGTCGGCCATGCCCTCGCTCCACCGGTCAATCCCATCGAGCCCCAGTGACTCGAATTGCTCCATGAGGCGCTTCCCGGTTTCCTCGTCGGGATAGCCGACGTGGCACAGCAGGGCTAGCCCGCCTTGCTTCCGCACCTCGTTCGCCAACTTCGTCGGGTCCGGCTGTGGGCTCACCCAACTTCTGATTCCGAGAGCGAGCACCTCAAAGCCCTTGCCGAGCACCTCTTCCCCGCGGATCGCGGTGAACCCAAGGCCGCGGGTATCACACCATACTCTCGCTGCCAGCGACCCTTCGACCGTGTTGTGATCTGTGATCGCGGCGAAATCCATCCCCGCGGCCATGCATGCGAGCAGCACTTGCCGCGGGCTTCCGCTGCCATCGGATAGAACGGAATGCGCGTGCAGATCCCCCACCAGCAGCTCGCGGCCGGACAACAGGAATTGTGTGTCGCGCAGGACCCGCGCCGCCCGCTCGATCTCCTCTGGCTCTCGGCCCCAGAGCGCGGCCACCTGTCGGGCGCCGTCCGGCCTGATCGCGATATGACCGCGCGCCGCCTCGTTCGCCCATTCCCGCGGCCGGAAGCCGGCCGCCCGCACCAGCGCGTCGTGCTGTGGTGTCCCGACCACCACGGCCGAGCCCTCCTCAGGCATGGCATGCACTACGTCCACGAACGCGCTGAACGCTGCCTGCACCCGCCGGGCGAGGCCCGGGTGGTCGCGCTCAAGGTCCGGCGGGACGACCAAGGCGGCCTCCGCGGGCGGGAACAGTGAGACCGCCTCCAGATCGTCGACCGTCACCGCCGGTATCAGCATTGCCCTAAGCTCCTCCGCCAGCGACTCGTCGAAGGGTTTGCCGTTCAGAAGCGCGTCGGCCACCACTCGCTCTCCGGCAGGCGTCACAGCTTCGAAGTCGTAGCGGCTCAGACCGCGCGTTGCATAGGAAACATCCTCCTCCCCGCCTGGCCTGCGGATTACACATACATCGAAGTCGCCTCTGGTCTCGTAGCGCAACTCGAGGCCCGCCTCGCGGAGGGAACGGACACTCCGGTCCAGCCGCTGCTGCATTATCTCCGCATTCGGAAAGATCTGTTCGTAGACCGCCCCGAGCGGCAGACCGGCGAAGCTCACACTCAGCATCGCGCTTCTCCCGCGAAACCTGCTGATCGGCCGCGCGACATTAACCTCCCACAGACCCGGCCCATCTGCGCTGCTCGCGAGGCGCGCCAGCGCACCGGCCTCACTCCGACCCTCGTCGTGCACGATGAGTGACGCCAGCGCCTCCGCCTCCTGAAGGAACATCTCCCGCTCTTCGAGCCCCCGCACCGACACCAGTTCCACGTAGTGCCTCCGCTTCGGGTCGAGATCCTCCGCCCAGGTCGCGAGCAGCAACCCCTTCAGCCGTCGCTCCGGCGACATGCTCGTGTCCTCGATCACGCGGCCGGCCGCCTCGCGCAGTGCCTCCACGCGCGGCGCGAGCGGCGCGCAGTACTGCGCGTTGTCCCGATCTGTCGCAGCGATGAGAGCCGATATGTCGAGTCCCCGAACGTGACACGCCCAGAACGGGTCGTATCCGTCCCACGGCGTCAAGCCGCCTTCCGTGTCGTGGAGCGCCCACACAACCCGCGATTCGTCGCCAAACTGTCGTGTCACCAGCAGCCCGATCGTGTCAACGCGAGACCGCAGATATGGCAAGTGCATGAGATTGATCCGCATCTCACCAGCCCACCGCGTCGCCGAACCCGACACGGCCGCCGCCCAGTGCCCCTTCGTGTCGACCCAATTCGGGTCGGCCCAGGTGTACTGGCCGCACTCCTCGTTCCGGTGTCCCCAGAACTCATATGCGAACTCGTGACAGTGGAGTGGATCCACGTGCACCGTCACCGACTCGTCCATGCCCTCCTTCTGGGGCCCGCGGCACTCCAGCGCGACGAGCAGCCAGTGGCCGCTGCGCGCGACGTACAGCGTGGTGTCGTCCCGCGCCTCCGACACTGGTGTCGTCGCCCCGGCCGGGTAGAAAGCGCTCGAAACGAGCGCATCCTGCCAGCACGCGTCGTCAAGCTCGCCGTCGAGCTCTGGCATTGACCGGACCACCGGAATCGTGAACTCCGGCACCGGCCCGGTCTGCGGCAGCCCCGCGTGGGCCGGTCCGGCCGCCGCAAGCGGCGCCAGCACGAGGCCCATCACACATGCACATAGCGCCCACGCGCGGATAGAGCGGAACCATAGACGGATAGCGGCCATCCTCGCCCTCCTGATGGGAGATGGGTGAAATCCGAAGGGGGCCAGACAGGTGAAACCCACAGAGCCAGCGCTGTAAGTGCTCCACCTCGGATCCGTGAGAGGGATGTTATCGTGCCCTCGCCCTACCTGACAGACTGGGCTTCTCCGCCAGCCTGGTTTCCCCCTCTGCCCGTCGAGTGGCCGCGGCCTACACTAGCTCCGCGACGCTCGCCCGCCGCACCGCGTCCTCACCATATCGGTCCTTCGCCCGGTCTATGTAGTCCGCCAACCGCTCTCGCCTTCCCTCATCCTCCATGAGCGGCAGCCCGAGCTGGCCCCCTTGAGGGCCAGGGGCCAGGCGTTCGGCGGCGATCCGAACGCGGCGAACGAGGCGGCCGCCCAGCTTCATCCTGTCGAAGAGCGATCTCGCCACTCCGAAGACCACCTCAGTCGAGCGCGTCGCCCGCCCGAGAGTGCGCCGCGCGCCGACCTTGCGCATGTCGTTGAACACAACGACCACCTGCACCCGCTGTGCCACCAACCCTTGCTGCCGCAGCTTCCGCGCCAGCCCGTCGGCGGCCGTTCGCAGCGCGGAGTGGACGCGCTCGCGTTCCTCGGTGGCCGGGCGCAGCTCCGCCTGGGCCGAGAAGGTCTCACTTCCCTCCGGCCCGAAGAGGGCGCCCTTTCGTTGCTCGTCGGGATCGTCGCCGTGGGCGATCTCCCACAGCCTTCGCCCCCACGGCCCAAGCGCTCGCTCCACCTGCTCGGCCGGCAGCATCGCAAGCTCACCTGCCCGCCGGATTCCCATGTCTCCCAAGCGCTGCACCCATTCCGCGTCTACGCCCGGAAGCAGAGCGATCGACAACTTGCCCACGAACTCCGCCGCCTTCTCCGGCGCGACCTCCACGATCTGCCCCGGCTTCGCTACATCACATGCCAACCGCGCCACCAGGCGATTCACCCCGATCCCCACCGACACGACAACTCCGAGTTCCGCCTCGAGCCGATTGCAGATTTCCTGGGCAATCTGCTTCGCCGGCCCGAAGAGGCGTTCTGTTCCCGTCAGGTCCAACGACAGCTCATGGCCGCTTTCGGTCCTCAGGTCGGGTGTGTAGTCGCCGCAGATGTCCACCACCCGCTGCCAGAAATAGGCGTACTTCTCCCCATCCGGATCGGCAACGAGAACCTCCGGGCACAGCCGTTCCGCCTCCCAGCACGTCATCCCCGAACGAATCCCCCGGCTCACTGCTTCGGGAGACACGCTCATCACCTGGTGGCCGCCTTCATCACACAGCACCACCGGAAGCCCCTCGTCCCCGTGCTCGCGCGCCTCCACGGATGCCTCGAGACCGTGCACCCGCACGTGCGCATACGCTCTTTTCAGTCTCCGCCTCCGCTTGTTCATCGCCAACCCCCTTCCCTACACGATCCAAATCACACCCGGATCACCCACTCACATCGATCTTCTCGAGGTGCCATCCCATCGTCTCCGACCGAAGAAAGATCTCATACAAGTCCGCCCCGTTGTCCACCGTCACCGCGAAGTGATAGCACCTTCCGATGCCCTCGTTTGTCACCCAGCGATTGCGAATGTGCTCGACCCGATATCGCCTCCCTTTCCAGTCGAACCACAGCGGCGAGATCCTGCCCCGCCTGAAGAACGCACACACCCGAATCGGCTCACCAATGATTTCCAACATCCTCTTACCCACATAAGTGGACATATTATAGCAAACAAATGTTCTCAGGTCAAGGAAATTCGAACACATGTATGCCTTTGAGGACAAGGGGCTCAGGAAGGCACTGGGACCTCAGACGCCTTTCTCGGTCAGCTGTGACCTACTCGCCACCCAGCGGAGGAGGCCCGTCCCCCCGACAGAAGTACCTGCGGTGTCGCTCCTGCGCCTCGCAGCAAGGATGCCCCATGAGACAAGTGCCTACATGGCATGCCTACGAGAGGCTTGCGGCTGAGGGGAGACTTGAAGGCGTCAGCGACTCGCCCTCGCCGGATGGCGAGGACGAAGCGACGTTCTTCCGCTCTGCTCTCGAAGGTAGAAAGAGAGTCCTGGACCTCGGGTGTGGCGCCGGAGGCCCTCTCCTCGCGCTCGCCAAGTGCGTGACGACCATCTGCGGACTCGACGCGGCGCCATCCATGCTGGCTCTCGCGAGGCGGAACATCGCCGCTCTCGGCATCACGAATGCCGCGCTCGCGCGCGGACTGGCCGAGATGCTCCCCTTCCCCGACGCGGTCTTCGACGGCGTCGCGGTCAGTGGCACACTAGAAAGCCTGCCTGATCCCGACGCGGCGCTCGCCGAGCTGTCACGCGTCACCGCCGATGAGGCCGTAATCGCGAACCTCGAATGGGACTTCCGATACTTCGTGCCCGACGGCCAGCCCCGCACCGAGTCCTGGCTTCGGCTGGATGGAGAGCAGCTGGTGTTCCAGGCACGACACTATCTCGTGGACCCCTACCGCATTCGCGACGAGCGCTATATGCTCGATCCTGGCAGCAACTTCGCTCGGCAACTGTCGGCCGATGAGAAGCTCCGCGCTGAGTGCCGGAAGCTCACCGATCTCACACCGGAAGACATCCCGCGGGAGGCGCTCCTGGACTGCTTCTACGACGTCGAGGCCCACTTCGACCCGGAGACGCTGCGGGAGGCGTTGGAGCGCGCGGGCTTCGAGGTTGTCCGCCAGCACGTCGCGCCAAGCTTCGGCGTACCCCACATATTCTCAGTCTTCTGCAAGGCCGGGTGACTCTGGAGAGCCGAATGGCAGGACATCGAGCTCCAAGGAGGGCGCTGCCTGCCGACGAACTTAGTACCTCACCTAGCGCTGGAGTGAAGCAGGGGTACCGCTATGGCGGACAAGCCAGATCTCTGGGTCGAGGCGTTTCGCGAGACCGCCGCGGGGTGGTTGCTGGGACCCGAAGACTCGCGCACGGGCCTCCCCCGTGTGATCGTCCTCCCCATGGAGAACCCGGACGTCTACGATGCCAGCTGGATCGGCGAGCACGCTCGCGACCTCCAGCAGGTTAGCACGGTCACTCTCGGCACTGTCGGCGACACTCGCATCGCCTTCTCCTCGCCGAAGTTCGGCGCCCCGGCCGTTGCGATGGCAGTTGACGTCTTTGCGAAAGCTGGATTCAACGCCGTTGTGGGCATCGGCTTTTGCGGCGGCCTGCAGCCGGACGTCAAGTGCGGCGAACTCGTCTTGCCGTGCTCGGCCGTACGAGACGAAGGCGCGTCTCACAACTACGGTCCCGCCGACCACGCGGCAGAGTGCTCGCCCAAGGCGGCAGAGGTGGTGAATGCCTGCGCGGCCGAACTCGGCATCGATCTGCGGCTCGGCCCCGTCTGGACGACCGACGGCATCCTGCGAGAGACCCGAGACAAGGTGGGGCGGCACCACAGCCTCGGGTGTCTTGGAGTGGATATGGAGACGGCCGCGCTCTACACCGTCGCCTCGGCCATGGGGATGGACGCGGTGGCGATTCTGGTCGCCAGCGACAACGTATATGAGTGCAGACAGACCGACCTCGACCGCCTGCGAAGGGGATGGCGCGGCGCGGCCGAGCTTGCTGTGAGAGCTGCGCGTGCGCTAAGCGGCTGAGGTCTTCGTCGCCGGCCACCTGCACCACAGGTACGCGGCCAGCCCGGCTATCCACAAGATGGCCTCACCCCACATCAGCCGCCCGACCACGCACCCAGTAGATGAGAGTGCCAAGGGCCCCGACGATACACGCGACGGCTACGACCGTGAGCATTGGCTGCCCTTCGCGGAGCGCCCAGCGATTGTCGCGGGAGAAGACAAACACCAGGGCAATCACCAAGAGCAGACCCATCGCACACAGGGCAGATACCGACGCCACGAAGGCATGGCGACTGAGCCAGCGGTCGCGGCGGCCGGCGACGAGAAGCAGCACGATCACCGCTAGTACAAAGAGGGTCAGCATCCCGTAATCCCACGGCCGTCCCCCGCCCGCAGTCAGGGCCGCCAGCCACAGGGCGGCAACAGTCGAAGTACAGATGGCGGCGATGGGTAGCCCAAAGGATCTTCTCGTGAGCAGGCGAGAGCCCAGCCAACCCAGGCCTGCCAGCAGGGCACCGAGAGGAACTGCGTGGACGGCGAACCGAATGAGACGTGCTCCCCAATGGATCTCCACGTGCGGCGGAAGGCGGAAGAGGACCGTCGCCCAGAACCAGATTGTGCCGATGACAACGGGCGCGGCGGAGAGCCACCAGAACCGCCGACCACCTATCATCCCGACGAGGATACTCACAGGGATGAATATCCCGTACTCAACCAAGGCCGCGGCGGGCCCCCAGTCGAGCCCTGTGAGGGGCATGATGACACCTGCTATCAAGTGGTCTCGCCCGATCGGGCTGTTCATGAACTTGTCCAGAGCGACAACATGCCCGAGGGCCACGGCAAGCGCGGCGACGGCGCGGAGTGTACTGGGGTGGCGGTGGCGGGCGTTGCCCTGGAGAAGGTCACGGCCCACCTGCTCCGGATCGCCGAACGAACCCACCGCCCTCGCAGTCGCTTCGTCATCCTCCGTGCCGCCAGCGCGCAGTTCGGCTGCTCGCGCCTCGAGATGGCTGCGCAGCTCGGCGACAATCTCCTCAGCGCGCCTGGGGTCAAGGTCGCTGAGGTGGGAGCGCAGTCGGGCGAGGTAGTCGTCGATCTCAGACATGGCTGGCCTCCAACACCGAGTCGACGGCGCGGGTGAAGTCCTGCCACGTTTCGAGGCGGCGCGCGAGTTCCTTCCGCCCCTTCGCGGCGAGGTGGTAGTAGCGGCGCTTGAGGCGACCTTCCTGCTCGCGCCACTCGGCGCGGAGGAAGCCCTGCTCTTCCATCTCATGTAGCAGCGGGTAGAGCGCGCCCTCGCCGAGCCGGAAGTAGCCCTCGCTGCGGTCCTTCAGGTGTTGGATCATCTGGTAGCCGTACATGGGCTCCCGCTCCAGCAGCCTCAGCACCAGCAGGCGAACCGTCCCCTTCACGAGCTGTGGATCACTTCTCATCGTTACCTCTGAGTCATATATATCTGACTCAGAGGTATTCTACCACGTCTGTCTCTCCTGTCAAGAGCATGCACATGGGAGTTACTGCGGGCACGCCATGACCCACAGGTCGTCACAGGTTGTTACGCCGCGGCCACAAGCCGATCAGGGGCTGGCACTGGTCTTGGGTGCTCTGAGAGGCATCCTCCGCCCTCCACGGCGAATCCACACACATATCCACAGGTGTGGGTATTGGTATTTGTCCCTGCATACCAGGTACGTCGACCGCGTGTGCGCTCACCTGGACAAGACACCGGGCGACCACACTGGCGGGTGCGAAGTGAGGAACTTCACTTGTCCGTGGCCCGGGGCGGCCCAGTCATCTGCCGCTCGCCCGGCCTACAGGTCTGTTCGATGGGCAAGGGGCGGGAGGTCGCGTCGCAGAAGGAACAGCGAACATGCACATCATCACGTTGAGCTTCGACGACGGGTTCCGGAAGTCCAACCTCCAGATCGCCGAGATCTACGAGCGGCTCGGGCTGCAAGCCTGCATGAACGTACTGGCCGCGCCCGATCAACTAGTGCCCGAGCAGCACACGTGGGGCACCGACCGGGGAGACTTCGGGTTGTGGAACGAGCTGCAGGCCCGCGGGCATGAGATCATGCCCCACGGCTACGACCACGCGAACCACGCCGAGCTGCCGTCAGACGAGGCGAAGGAGTCCATCCTTCGCTGCCTCGACGTGTTTGCAGAGAAGCTCGATGGATTCGACCCGAAGAAGGCCGTCTTCAACTTCCCGTATAACCGGTCCACACCGGAGCTAGAGGAATGGCTGCCCACCGTCGTCAGGGCCTTCCGCTCGGGCGGAGGAGGGCTGAACCCCCTCCCCGGTCCGGAGACGACGAAGCTCACGACAACAGGTGCGGGGCCGGACAACTGCGAGTGGCACGTCAACGAGCAGATAGAGCTGCTCCTGTCACGGCCCGACGGATGGTTGATCTACAACACGCATGGACTCGACGATGAGGGCTGGGGGCCCATCCGAAGCGGCTATCTCGAGATGCTCCTCGAACGGCTCGTCGCCGCCGAGGGAGTCGAGGTCCTGCCTGCTGGAGTGGCGTTAGAGAAGGCGGGCGAGGCCTGACGGCCTAGCCCACCGGACTTCCCTAGGCGCTCCTGTGCCACGCAGGCCTACGAGCAGAGATTCTCCGCGATATACTCGAAGCTCATCCGGAGGGAGTCGAACGGGTCGCCATCGCACGAGTCCTGCTCCACGACGTACCACTCGCATCCCGCCTCCTCGGCGGCGCCGATGATTGAAGTCCAGTTCAGGTTGCCGCTCCCGATCTCGGCAAAGGTGGGGGTTCCATCTGCCTTCACCTTGTAGTCTTTCATGTGCAGCTGTGGCAGTCTGCCCTTCAGCCGACGGCACCACTCCACCGGATCGCAGCCGCCGTATTGAATCCAGTAAGTGTCTGGCTGCGCTTTGAGGAGCAAGGGATCGGTCTCCTCGAGAAGGACCTCCAGCATCAGGCGGCCGTTGAACCGACGGAATTCCACCGCGTGATTGTGGTACGAAAGCACGATCCCCGCATCGTGGAAGACCTTGCCTGCAGCGCTGAGCCCCTTCGCCAGCCCGATAACGTCATCCAATGTGTCCAGCTTGACGCCGCCCGGATGGGGGTAGGCTGTGTGCTTGCAGCCGAGCTTCCCCAGTCTCTCTGCGATGGCTTCCGGCTGCTCCAGGATCTTCCCAGAGGGCTCGTGCGTCGAGCAGCATGTCAGGCCTGCATCGGCCAGCATCGCCGCGAGGTCGCTGTCCGGAACCGGCCCGATTCCGCTCACCTCGACCCCGGCATAGCCGATCTCGGCAACCTTCGTGAGGGTGGCTGCAACATCGGCAGGCGTCTTTGCGTGCTCACGGACTGTGTACAGTGCAGCTGCAACTTGACTTCGCTTCATCTCGACCTCGCTTCAGACCCAGTATAGGTGCTTGATTCCTACTCCAGTGCGACGGGATGACCGCGCCGGAGAGTTAGAACGTCGGTATGGGCAGCACCGCCGCAGGGCTACCAGTCCCGAGCGACTGATCCATGGCCTGCAGGATGGCGATGGGACGGAGATAGTCGGCCGGGGGCAACGGCTCCTGTCGGCTCTCGAACATCCCCGTGAAGAGGCGAATACCCGCGATGTAGAGATCCTCGTCCCACGGAAGCTCTGTGTGGCGGGCGCCGTCCTCGCCGTAGGCCGCAGCGGTGAAGTTGGCGGCCCACCACTCCTGCAGCAACTGGTGAGTAACGACGGGGCCACCCTCGAAGGCAACGACGGCGATGGCGTCATCGCCGTGGCGGGCGGTGGTGACTTCGAGCGGCGCCGTATCGAGGAACTTGGTGACCATCTCCACCTGGTGGATGCCATAGAAGAAGACGCCGCCATACTCGCTCGCGACATCGCAGGGCCCGGCGGTAACCAGAGAGCGAAGCCGGCCGAGCCGCTTGGCGGCCTCGTAGAAGGCGAGGACTGACTGCTGCAGAGGCACGGTGCTGAAGCTCGTAACCGGGACGTTCTTGGCGCGGGCGAACTCTACGAACTCGATGCCCTCCGCGAGGTCGGTGCAGAACGGTTTGTCAACGAACACCGGTATCCCCGCCTCGACGAAGGGCCGGGCCGCGGGCAGGTGATACTTGCCATCTCGGTGGTCGAGCATGACTCCGTCGATGTGGCCGATCATGTCGGGAGGATCGGCGACGATGTTGGGGATCCTCCCCTCCTGCGCGGCCTTCGCCGCGAACTCGTCCGTCTCACCCCAGACATGGGTGACTTCGACGTCCGGGGCAGCATGCTCGATGTTGAGGCTCTTGGCGATGTGCGTGCAGTGGCTGTTCTCGGCTCCGACTATCCCTATCCGCATGATGTCGCTCCGCTGAATTCGATGCAGTGAGAGGTTCGGCTCGTCCCCGCCAGGTCCTGTCGGCAGCGGCCGGCGCTAGAAGTCCCAGTCCGGCCTCATCTCGGGCAGGCGAACGGCCGAGTCGAGCGCGTCGAGCAGTTCGGGCGGTCCGTCTAGATCGTCCGTGAACGCGAGGCCCGTGGCTAGCCCCACGCCGAGCCAGAGGCGGGTGAGGGCCAGGCACTGCTGCAGGTCCAGGACCCGCGCCTGCCAGAACGAGAAGGCATTGCAGCGATTCTCATACGTCGATTCGCCTGTGATAGACCGCTGCCGGAAGGGGCGAGCAAGGAGGTCCTGGAGCTGCATGTCCTGAGGCTCGTGCATGCGGACGAGGCGAACCTGGTCTCCGAGGCCCGCGAGCAGAGCCATCAGCTCGAGGAATTGCTCGCGGGTCTGGAATGCCATCCACTGAATGTGGTAGGGGCCACGCTCTACGTTCTCGGCGGTGCACCAGAAGTGGTGGGTGAGCTCACCATTTGGCCCGTCGCAGTAGCCCAGCCCGAAGCCCTTATCGGGCCAATAGCGCATTTCCGCCTCACTCAGCGCGACGGCAGGGTAGTTGACGGCCCCGTGCCCGCGGCGCCGGGCGAGACGAGACGCATGCACGAGTCCGGCGTCGTCGGCTGTCAGGCGCCGAGGAACGCGCGGCCGGACATCCACCCGGAGCGTGCTCGGATCGAAGAAGAACGCGTGCCCATACGGGCCGGGCCCGAACCCCAGCTGATCGTAGAATCCCAGGTCGAAGGGGCATACCCGGGCCACCACAGCCCCCTCGGCCACATCCGCGGCAAGCGCGCGGGCGAGGACGCGCTGCGCAAGCCCCTGGCGCCGCGCCACGCGGCTGGTGGCCACGAGCGTCACTTCGACGAGTGGAAGCTCCTCCTCCAAGTAGCGCATCGTCCCCGGCGAGGTGCACACGACACACTCAGCCACTCCGTCTATGTCGGCCACCAGGGAGCGGTCGCACTCGAGCACGAGGTCGAGGACCTCCTCTTTGCCCGGCTCGGCCCACCCTACCTCGCGGAGGACGCGATAGACGGAGTCCTTGTCCTTCTCCGGGTTGTAGTCGCGACAGACCATCAAAGGGCCTCATGCCTGGGATGATGCTGCATTCGCCAATCGCCCGCGTCTGTCCTGCGCGAGCACGAGATTGTTGCCCGGCCGAATGCCGCCGGAATGACCTGGTCGCGATGGACGGGAGGGTGTCAGCGCCTCAACTCGTGAACGCGAACTTCCCGATCTTGAGGGCCGGAACCCAGGCGTATTCGACCAGATGGCCCTCCCGGCCGATCATCTCGACGTCGCTGAGCGCTTCAAGGATGCTCTGGGTGAAGCGGAGGTTCTTGACGGGCTTGCTGACCTTCCCGTTCTCGATGAGGAAGGTGCCGTCCCGCGTCATGCCGGTGAAGATAGTGTGTTTCTCGTGGACGATGTTCGTGTAGTGGAAGCGAGTGACGAGAATGCCGCGGTCGGTCGAGGCAATCATCTCCTCGACCGACGAATCGCCCGTCCCCAGGAAGAGGCGCGTTGGCGCGGGCCCGAACGTGTTCGGCGCGGGGAAGGCGTGCCCGGTGGACTCCTTGCCCTCCTTGTGCGCCGTGTAGGAGTCGTAGACGGGACCGCGGGCGACGCCGTTCTCTATGATCGTGACCTTCTGCCGCGGCACTCCCTCCCAATCGAAGGCCCAGGCGAGCTGGCGCGGGTCGGTGGCGTCGTCCCAGACGGTGATATTGTCGCCAGCGATCTTCTCCCCTATTCGGTCGCACATGAAGCTGCGGCCCTCCTGGAAGGCCAATGCGCCCATTCCCATGTAGGCGAGCATGAAGAGCATGTCTCCCACCGCGGGTGGCTCTAGGATCACCGCGTACTCCCCCGGCTCGATGGCCTCGGCGCCGCGGCCGTCCACACACTTCCGGGTGGCTACCTCGGCGACATGCGCTGCGTCCATATCAGCGACGTTCGTGCCGCGCCATTCGGCGTACCCGCTGGAGTCATCGTCCGCCACGACGGTGATGAGGGTCGCCTCGGTAACGGGTGTGTAGGCACGCACGCCAAGCGAGTTCGCCACCGCTATCTCGGCCGACTCCGCCGCCAGTGACCCCGAGGCCCGACATCCCTGCTTCTCGGCTA
>JALGXV010000260.1 GCA_029821885.1 Candidatus Hebobacteria bacterium | reverse complement strand
AGGCGGGAGCTGACACCGTCTTCGCGGGCCACTGGCACATCTACCGCCAGGCGCCCACCAACGACGGGGTCCGCTACATCATCACCGGAGGCGCGGGTGCGGAGATCGGCGATGATCCCCTCCTGGGTGACTTCTATCATTACATTATGGTGACGGCGCCTCCGGCGGGCGAAGGAGAATCTCGGCTGGCGGTCATCCGCACCGGAAGCGTCGATCCCGAGGACGCGGTGACTGCGTCCTCGGTAGCGGCCTTCTCGAGCTTGATGAGCCAGATGGAGATAAGGCCCCTGCTGGTGGGAGAGGGCCTCACCGTCGAGCGGGCCTCCCTCGAGGTGACGAATCCCTTCGACGAATCGGCCTCGCTCGCGCTTGAGTTCGGCGAGGCCGACGGGTGGGCGGTGCTGCCGAGCCGCGTCGATCTCACGCTCGGCGGCGGGGAGACCGCCGCCGCGGAGTACTTCCTCGAGGTGGATCCCGCGCAGGCCGAGAGCGGTCTGCCGTACACCGCCACTGTGACGATCGCCGGGCTCGGCGACGTCACGTTCGAGGGGCAGGTCCTGGCGAAGAAGATCGTGACCTGCCCGGCGGTGGCCGGCATCCGGATCGATGGCGAACTTGCGGAGTGGCCCGACGAGCCGACCATCGAGGTGGACGGCGCAGAGCAGCTCGTCATCGAGCCCGACCTCTGGGGCGGGCCCGAGGCCTGCTCGGCCGAGGTCTGGCTGGGCTGTGACGCCGACAGCCTGTACGTCGCCGTGCGCGTCACGGACCCCAGTCTCGTGCCCTACGCCGAGGGGGCTCATGTGGCGACGGCGGACTCGATCGAGATCTACCTGGACGGGCGGCCCTCCGACCAGTTGGGCGGGGCGCGCTACGGCGAGGGGGTCACCTATCTCGTGATCCACCCCGGGCTGGGCGGCAAGTCGGCCTGGATCGCCTACCAGGAGGCCGCCTTCACCGAACTGCCAGGGGTGGAGGTGACATCCTGCCTCATCGCGGACGGCTATGAGATGGAAGTGCGGATCCCGCTGAGCAGCTTTCCCTCCCACGGCGATCTGATGGGCTTCGATCTCGCCGTCAACGATAACTCCGACCCAGGGGGCCGCGTCCAGTTGATGTGGCACGGGACCATCGACAACTGGGAGGACGCAACTGCCTTGGGTGTGATCAAGCTGCCCCAGAGGTGAGGGCGCGTCCGGCAGGCAGGGCCCGGGAGAGCGGAGAATGGGGTGCCAGGTAACGACCTTGGCCGGCGGCCAGCCGGCCCAAAGGGGGATGCCATGGAGATGCCTCAGGGGCCGTTCTGCCAGAGCTGTGCCATGCCGATGGATGCGCCGGAGAAGTTCGGCACGAACGCCGACGGGAGCAAGTGCGAGGAGTACTGCACGCACTGCTACCAGAGCGGCGCGTTCGCCTGGCCGGACGCGACGCTCGACGGCATGGTCGACTTCTGCGCCGGCGTCATGTCGAAGAGTACGGGCATGAGCGAGGACGAGGCAAAGGCCCAGCTCGGCGAGTTCATGCCAAAGCTGAAGAGGTGGCAGGAAGGGAGCTGACGCTCACGCCTGACTCCGACGACGGAAGCTGACCATCTGAGCGATGCCGTCTCTGCTGATGTGCGAGACGTCATCGGCATCTGCCTCGTCACCGGCTGGTAGGCCCGAGGTCCGCCCGGATGGCCAGGATCACCAAATCCCTGTGTTCGTTCCCTGCTCGCGTTCCCTTTCGCCCCCGAACTGGCACCTGTACAATAGAAAGCCAAAGCAACTGCTGTTCCCGGACGGGTGGCGCAACTGGAAAGACGCGCCCGCTCAGGCGGGAGAATCCGGGTTCGAGTCCCGGGCCGTCCGGGTACGCCCGTGCCTCTGAGCCGAGCGAATGAGAGAGAAGCCCGACACAACACTGGTGGCAGAGGCGAGGGCCGGCGACCGAGAGGCCTTCTGCGAGCTGGTGCGCCGGTACCAGGACCACGCCTACGGCCTCGCGGTGGCGCTGGTCTCCGACTTCGACCTGGCACAGGATGTGGTTCAGGAAGCGTTCGTGTCCGCCTACTGCGACCTCGCCAAGCTGCGCGACCCGGAGCGCTTCGCTGGCTGGCTCAGGGGGATCGTGCGGAACACCGCGCGGCGCGCCCTGCGGGATCGCGAGCACGACCGGCTGCTGGTCGAGAGACTGGCCCACCTCGGCGCTGAGGCCGAACCGGTACGCTCCCCGGCCGAGCCGGCCGAGACGATAGAGCGCCGGGAGGTGGTGCAGCGCGCGCTGGAGGGCCTGCCGCGGCGCAACCGAGAGGCCGTCACCCTCTAGTATGTGGACGGCCTCTCATACGCCGACATCGCGGGCTTCCTGGGCGTGACGCGGACGACGGTGAAGGGACGGCTGCAGCGGGGCCGCCAGCAGTTGCGAGAGGAACTGAGGATGGTCGAAGACACCTTTGACAAGGAACGACTGCCGGAGGAGTTCGCCGACGAGATCGCCGGGATCATCGACATGTGGGCCGAGCGCGGCGTGGACCTCCGAGCGGAGATCGACCGCCTGACTTCGATCGGCGCGCCGGCCGTCGAGCCTCTGTGCAAGGCCTTGGACCACCCGCGCCCGTCGGTGCGCCGCGGGGCCACCCATGCGCTGTGCGCGCTGGGCGACCAGCGCGCCTTCGAACTCATGCTGGCGAAATGGCGGGCGGAGTGGTCGCGGTGGGGAGGGTCGCCAGGCCTCTGGTGGCTTTTGAAAATCAGGCGCGTGCTGGCCATCCCGGGGGCGAGAGAGGTATTCCTCCGTCTGCTGCGCGTGGGGAACAGCGACGAGCAGGAGATGGCGCTGCATGTCCTCTCTCAGGCCGAAGGCGACCAGGAGGTGCTAGACCGAGTCCATGAGATCCTCCGGACGCCCGGCCGACTTCAACACGCGGCCCTCGGCACACTGCTGGAGGTCGATCCGGACTCAGGCGCCCGGGCAGTACGCGAGGCCGTGGAGAGCGGCGATACCCGTCTCCGGGCGGAGGCCGCGTGGCTGGCTCTGTGGCATGGAGTCTCGGTCCCCGTCGAGACCTGTGTGAAGGCACTGGGTCGCGAAGTCCCGGCCCGGCGCGGGGAGATGTTCTACGAGACCGCGGGCAGGCAGTCGGCGGGCCTTCTCCTGCTCCGACACGGCGAGGAGGGGGAGCGGGTGCTCCGCCAGCTCCTCGCCCGCGGAAGCCCCGACGAGCGCGCCGCCGCCGCCTTGGCGCTGGCCGAGATCGCGCCGGACGAGGTGTTCGAGGTGTTGAGGCAGGAGCTGTTGACCGGAAGCCCGGCTAACCACTGGACGGAAGCAGTCGCCCGCGCTCTTTCGGCGCACTGTGCGGAGCGGCTCCGCGCCTGGCTGGAGGGCCAGGGCGAGAAGATGGCCGGGATGCCCGGCCCTGCCTGGGTGCTGGCGAAGAGCGCCACAACGCTCGCCGATGCCGCGGTCGAACTGCTGCTGCGGGAGGGCACGCCCGCGGTGCGGGCGGCCGCCGTGCGTTTGCTGGCGAGGGCGAAGGGCGCGTGTGCGCTGCCCGAGCTGCGCCAGCTCGTGCGAGAAGGCCGGCCGCGGAAGGTCGCCCAGGAGGCGATGCGCCGGATGCTGCGACTGGGAGAGGCCGCGCACGCGACGGCGCGGGAGATGCTCGAATCCGAGCACTGGACCGAACGCAAGGCGGCCGTCGTCTTGCTGCGGCGCTGGGGGAGGCTCTCTCAAAGCGACGCAGAGCGGGCAGGCCGCGATCCGCACGTCGCTGTTCGCAGGGCCGCCTAGGTCGCAGCGCCGATACTCACCGGCCGGCGCGCCGCCGACCGGTTCGGGCCCATCGCACCTCTAGCGGGGAGCCGGGCCTGATGCGCAGGGCCGTGCTGAACTTCAGCCGGCCGCGCTCGCACGTGACGGCCACCTTCTCCTCGCCGACCTTCGCGCTGGTCACTTTGCCGCCTCGCGGGACCGGCAGGCTCAGCTCTTCGACGTCGAGGGTGCCAGAGAGCACCTCGAGCTTCGCGCCGGTCGACCGCAGCTCGAACACGCCCCAGCCCGAGTCGAGCGACCAGAAGCAGCGGAACTTGCCCTGCTTCGGCCGCACTGGATCGAAGCCGACGGCCCGCCGCACCATGTCGAAGCTGAATCCGCTAAATGCATTGAGCAGCGCGTAGCTCGCCAGCGAGCGGGCGTAGTTGCTGCCGCACTCGAACTCGTTCCACGGGTTGCGCCGATCGCCGTCATAGCGCTCGCGGATCGCAGTCACGACCTCCATGCCCTGGCGCACCATCCCGCGGCGGATCATGTGAATGGCAGCGGCGTACTCGAAGCCGTTCATGGTCTCGCTGGCATAGGGCACCGGCGTCCAGGGCTTGCGGGCGCTCTCGGGCCAGTCGCAGATGATCAGCCCGGCCTCGTCGTCGAGGCTGTAGATGCGGCATGGGTTGGTGACCTCGCGCATGGAGCGCTTGAAGTTGTGGCGGTAGATCGCCCGCAGAGCGCTCTTCGTGCGCTTTCGGTCGAAGATCTCGCCCAGGCCGTAGAGGTCAGCGTGCCACTGAGCCAGGATCTGGTCGACGCCACATCCATCGCCGATCTGGTGGCGGATCTCCCGGTGCTCCCCATCCCAGTAGTCGCCGGCCGCGCCGAAGGC
>JALGXV010000259.1 GCA_029821885.1 Candidatus Hebobacteria bacterium | reverse complement strand
GCCTGTTCGTGGCAACATGTGGCGGGCGCGACAGGCGCGTCTTCGACTGGGTGAAGCACACGGTGAAGGCTTTCTTCAGCTCCGCTGACTTCTGCTACTGGGAGGAGCTCTTCGAGGCGGAGACGGACGCGGCGCCGCCGATTGGTGGGCGAGCGGACATCCTGGCGAAGGCGGAGGCGCTCGGGCGACGAATGGTTGAGGGGGCGAGTTCTGCTTAGTTCGGGCGCGAATCGTTCCGCCTCGCGAGAGCATCATGGGAGGAAAGGCAATGAGGATACTCGTGCTGCAGGCGTCGCCGAACGAGGACGGGCTGACGGCGACGATGGCGAAGGAGGCGATGGAGGGGGCCCAGGCGGCCGGGGCCGAGACGGAGTTGGTCCACCTGAAGAAGATGAAGCTGGAGGCGTGCCTGGCGTGCGATGATGGGTGGGGCAAATGCCGGCGCGAGAGCCTGTGCATCATCGAGGACGACCTGGAGGCCGTCCGGTTGAAGATGAGCGATGCCGACGGCCTCGTGCTGAGCACGCCCGTCTACTTCGGCGAGGTGGCGGAGGTCGTCAAGAACTTCTTCGATCGGCTGCGGCGCTGCGAACGGGCCGGGCCGGCCGACCCGCGGGTGGAGGGCAAGTGGGCGCTGGGCATCGCCGCCGCGGGCGGTGGGGGAGGCGGCGGTCCGAGCTGCCTTGGCGTGATGGAGCGGTATTGGGCTCACATGGGCCTGCCGGTCTTCGACCAGATGATCGTGACCCGCCGCAGCAGGGATTACATGGTGCGTGCCGCCCGACAGGCCGGAGAGGCGTTCGTGAAGTACATCGAGGAGCAGACGAAGGGCTGAGCCAGATCCCCTGGTTGAGGTCCCACGGGCCGGCGCGAAGTAGGTGCGCCGGCCGTCGTACTGGCCGTCGGCTTAGAGCGGTCTCTTCGCCGCGCGGCGCCGATCCCTCCCGGCCTTTGTCGACCTCCAAACGCGATGCGGGGGCGGCGACGCCGCCCCCGCGTGTGGAACTGTGTCGTTGATGGGGCTGCTTATCAGTACTCAGGCATACCGCCGCCGGGAGGTCCGGCCGGGGGCTTCTCCGGCTCCGGCTTCTCCGCGACGAGCGCCTCGGTGGTCAGCAGCATCCCCGCGATGGAGGCTGCGTTCTCGAGCGCGGACCGGGTCACCTTCGCGGGATCGACGATGCCGGCCTTGACCAGGTCCTCGACCTGCTCCGTCAAGGCGTTGAAGCCGACGCCGGCCTCCTTGTCCTTGACGTGCTCGACGATCACCGAGCCCTCGTGCCCGGCGTTGTTGGCGATGGTTCGGATCGGCTCCTCGAGCGCGCGGCGGACGATGTCGACGCCGACCTTCTCATCGCCCCGGGCCTCCTTGCGTACCTTCTCCAGAACGTGCGCGACGTTCAGATAGGTAACGCCGCCGCCGGGGACGAGCCCCTCTTCGACGCCGGCTCGCGCGGCCGAGAGAGCGTCCTCAAAGCGATGCTTCTTCTCCTTGAGCTCGGTCTCGGTGGCCGCGCCGACCTTGATGACGGCAACGCCGCCGGCGAGCTTCGCCAGCCGCTCCTGGAGCTTCTCGCGGTCGTAGGAGGAATCCGTGTCGTCGATGGCGCTGCGGATCTGCTCCATCCGCCCCTGAATGGCCTCGTGGCTTCCGGCTCCTTCGATGACGGTGGTCTCGTCCTTCGTGATGACGACTTTCTTGGCCTCGCCAAGCTCATTGAGCGTTATGTTCTCGAGCTTCATGCCGAGGTCTTTGGACACGAACGTCCCCTCGGTGAGGGTGGCGATGTCCTCCAACATTGCTTTCCTGCGGTCACCGAAGCCCGGAGCCTTGACCGCGGCTGCGGCGAAGGTCCCGCGCACCTTGTTGACCACGAGCGTCGCCAGGGCCTCACCGTCGACGTCCTCGGCCACGATCAGCAGCGGGCGCCGCGCCGCCGCCACCTTCTCCAGCAGCGGCAGCATATCAGCAACGGCGCTGATCTTCTCTTCCTGGATGAGGATGTACGGGTCTTCGAGGACGGCCTCCATGCGCTCAGGGTCGGTCACGAAGTAGGGCGAGATGTAGCCCTTGTCGAACTGCATGCCCTCGACGACGTCCACGGTCGTCTCCGTGCCTCGGGACTCCTCGACCGTGATCACGCCTTCCTTGCCGACCTTGTCCATCGCGTCGGCCACGTACCGCCCGAGCTCCGGGTCGTTGCCGGCGCTGGAGGCCAGGTTCTCGATAGCCTCCTTGGTGTCGCCCGGCTTCGCTACCTTCTTGATCTGTGCGACGACCGCGTCGACGGCCTTCTCGATGCCGCGCTTGAGCAGCATCGGGTTGGCGCCCGCGGCGACGTTCTTCATTCCCTGCTCGACAATCGCCTCGGCAAGGACTGTCGCGGTGGTCGTTCCGTCACCGGCTACGTCATTCGTCTTGCTGGCCACTTCTCGGACGAGCTGAGCGCCCATGTTCTCGTAGGGATCTTCCAGCTCGATCTCCTTGGCGACTGTGACGCCATCCTTGGTGATTGTGGGCGAACCCCACTTCTTGCTGAGGACGACATTCCGGCCCTTGGGGCCCAGCGTAGCCTTGACGGCTGCCGCGACAGAGCTGACCCCGCGCTGAAGAGCCCGGCGTGCCTCCTCACTGTAGCAGAGCATCTTGGCAGCCATGCATTTCCTCCTCTCTATACTCGCTAACAGGTTGCTTACGGCACACGACTTGGACTACTTTTTCTTCTTACCGTCGGTCTTGACGGCCAGAACCGAAGCTTCGTCAAGGATGACGTAGTCGTCGTCACCCATCTCAATCATGGTTCCGCCGTACTCCGAGTATATGACTACATCCCCCACCGACACCTCCATCGGGGCCCTCTGCCCGTTCTCGAGCAGCTTGCCCGGCCCTACCGCGAGCACCTCACCTTCGCGCGGCCTCTTCTTCGCCGTGTCCGGCAAGACGATGCCGCCCTTCGTTACTTCCTCCTCTTCCCCCGGCTTGACGACTATCCGGTCGCCGAGTGGTCGGAGCATACTATCACCTCCTGCAATATCGATGTGACAACTGGGCCGAGCCGAATCGCGATTCGGCTCGGCCAAGATCTCCGCGTAGATCCTGTCCTTGGGCCTCGCCGCGGACACAAACACCGGCCCCAGCCGCCTTCCAGAGCGCAGTGAACCGGCGTCAGCCCTGTGTCGAAGCGCGACGGCGGCAGGCAGCAGCCAGCCTGGCGCCGTCAGCAAGGTAGCATACCGGATTCGGAAGCAGCAGTCAAGAGGGTGGGACGCGACCGCGTGTGCAATTCCCACCGGGGGCGCGATTCCCCTCCCCACATATGCTGCCCGCTTTCGCCCCGCTCGACCGCCGCGTCGGGGCTTTGCGGGGTCTCACAAGGAGATGTCTGGGGTTCGCGCCCGCCAGCCTCTAGCGGTGTACCCGTACCAGCGCATCCGGGACGCCCTCCCCGTAGACGCGACTAGCCGACAAGGCGCATCAGCCACCCCGTCGCCTTGCCCCACTGTTGGGTGAGCAGCAGCACTCCGATAAGGATCAGCAGGCCGCCGCTGATCACCTCGATGACCCGGTAGTGGCGCTGCAGGAAGGCGAAGGCGCGAAGCGCAGAGGCGAACACCATCCCCGCCGCAACGAAGCAGGTGCCCAGGCTCGCGCTGTACACCGCGAACAGGAGCGCTGCCTGGCCCGTGCTCTTGCCGGCTGCAATCCCGTAGAGCGTGCCCAGCCAGGGGCCGACACAGGGCGTCCACCCGAGGCCGAAAGCGAGGCCCAGGAGCGGCGCGCCCCAGACCCCGACGGAGCCGCGCGTGAGCCGAAGACGGCGATCCCGGTAGAGGAAGGGAAGCTTGACGACGTTGAGGACGAACAGGCCGAAGACGATGACGATGACCCCGAAGATCACGTTGAGGAGGCGAATGCGGGGCCCTAGCCAGCCCCCCACCGCGGCGGCGGAGGCGCCGAGCAGCACGAACACGACCCCGAAGCCCACGGTGAAGAGGACGCAGGAGATGAAGACGCGGAGCAGATGGCGCCTGCCCCCGCCTTCGAGCTGCTCGACCGATAGGCCGGAGATCATGGAGAGGTAGCCCGGAATGAGCGGTAGGACGCAGGGCGAGGCGAACGACAGGAAGCCGGCGACGATCGCTACGATCCAATCTGCTTGCTGCTGTGGTTCCATCACAGGGTCCTCCTCGGCTCCCTCGGTGTGCGGCCGCTCTCTCCGATTCCGAGAGGGCCGGCCCCCGCCTCGACCACTTCTCGGGTCGCGTAGTCCCCTAGGCTGTTGGGGCAGAGGACGCGAGGAGTCTATCCTGGTAGGGGCGGGCTGTAAACCTGAGGCCGGAGCGCCATGTCAGGAATGCCACTCAGGCTTGCGCCGGAGGTAGCGGCGCACCGATAGGGCAGAGCCCGTTAGCCCGAGGACAGCGCCGGCGAGAACGACTGCAACAGCGAAGGTGAGAAGCGCGCTGTCCGGGGCAAGCAGCAGGAAAGGCGCGGACCGTTCCGACAGGCTTCGAAGGTACATGTGGGCGGGGACTAGCACGCAGCAGGCCAGCACTGCCCCGAGCCCGCCCTGCACGATTCCTTCGAGCAGGAAGGGGGCGGCGATCACCCCCTGCCCTGCGCCGATCAACTGCATAATATAGATCTCGCGCCACCGGGAATGGAGGGCAAGTCGAATC
>JALGXV010000258.1 GCA_029821885.1 Candidatus Hebobacteria bacterium | reverse complement strand
CCGCGGCGTGAACACGGCCCCCCCAAACGGGACGCCGATGGACTGGTGGATGAAAAGCGGGTACGGGAGGAAGCCCAAGCCGGTCTCTGCTCGCAGGCGCGTCCATGTCACGTAATAGACGAGCATGAAGGCGATGAGGCCGATCCCGACCACGAGGCGGGCCTCCGACAGCCAGCAGATGTAGACCATCCAGCCGAAGGACAACGCGAAGCCGGCCAGACTCCATCGATAGGGGATCGGCTCGTCCGCGTCGGCGCGGCCGGACTCGCGGCTGAGGGCAATGCGGACAGCTCGCGCAAGGTGCCGGCGCGCCGACCAGATGGCCAGCGCGGAGATGGCGAGCAGCGCGCCCGTGCCTTGGAAGAGCGGCGCCGGGAACTCACTCACCCAGTGCCAAGCAGGGCGTTGGGGCGTCGCACCGGCCGCGATGGCGATGACATGGAGGCTGAGCCGCACGAGCCAGAAGAACCAGCAGGAGAACGAGAGGTCCTTCGGGATGAGGTAGGCGACCGCGATCAGCCACGGGAAGAAGAGCAGGTTGATCTCGTCCAGGCCCGCGGCCGGCCCGACCCGCTGGTAGTCCATCACCCGCACCGGCCCCAGGGGTATCGCCGGCACCGCCGGGAAGTAGTCGGCGAGCGTGTGAAGCACCGTCAGCCCGAACGAGACGACGAGCCCCAGCCAGAAGACCGAGGCGGCCGTCAGCCTGCCCCCGCGCCGCCCGTCGGCAGGCCCTGATTCGACCACCATCTCGAGGGGGATCTGCGCGAGGGGAAAGGTGAGCCGCTCGTGGTTGATCCACTGGCGCTGAAGGAGCAGCATAAGGCATATCGAGCAGACGCCCAGCGCGACCGTGAACGAGCACCACACGGCGAGCGGAGTCCACCACACCGCCCAGGGGACACCGCTCATCCCGTGGTAGAAGGCCTCGACCGCCTCCCAGTCGGTCGGGGCAAGCAGTGTCGGGATCAGATTGAGGTAGGTGTCCTGCCAGTGCGACTGGCTCGTCATGCCCAGGTACCGCTGAATGGTGGCATGGACCAGCATGCTGGTCATGACCTTGTACGAGATAATGGGCGCGCCCACGAGGACGATCGTATAGATGGCCAGTAGCTGCCGGCGTGTGGGCCGGAGTCGGCGCCCGATTGGCAGCCAGGTCGCCGCGGCCGCGAGGAGGAACAGAAGCGCGAAGGGGCCGGAGGCCGGCACACCCGCGCCAAATCGGTTTGACACCCGGTAGTAGACGTCGAGCCAGAACCCCAGCAGGCCGAGCACGAGCAAAAGGACGACGGCCACCAGCACGAGGCTCCAGCTTACCTCCTCGCCCCGGCGGTCGTGGCCCTCAGTACTCGACTGCGTAGCTCGCGCGTCTGATGTCATGCCCGCGGGTCGGAGTTGTACTGCCTACCCGTCACCAGGGCGGAGCGCCCGGTTGGGCGCTCCGCCATTGTCCACGCCTATCTCGGCCGAGCCGAGATGAGCAACGTCTCTCTAGTAGGTCGTCTTGCTGAACAGGAACTCCACGTCTGCCGGAGGGTCTCCACACTCCCGTTGATACCCTTGCACCGAGGTGCCGTAGCAGATAAGGCCGACGCCTTCGATATCTCCCTCATCGCTCATGGCGCACAGCCTCTGGGCGTGAACCCATGTGGCATGGCCGTCGGCCCATCCTATATTGGCGCCACCCAGGTGACGCGTGCTGGCCCGCTTCAGTTCCGGATCGGTCGCCCAGTCATAGTGCGCGTGCCAGACGAAGCACTCCTCGTCACACCACGAGCCGTCGGGGCAGCTCGCGTCTCCATACCAGGCGACGCCATGGACCCCCGAGCATTCGGCACAGCAGATATCGGGATAGGCCATCGTAGCGGGGCTGAGGAAGGCGGCCTTACTCCCGCCGTCCGCGACGACCGGAACGTGGGCCACATCCTGGAACTCCACCAGCTTCGTGTCGTAGAAGTTCTGCTCAGCGTTGGAGTAGCCCATGACGAAGACCTTGTTGGCCGCGCCAACATCCGCCCCGCCCTGAATACCGGGACCGGCGTTGGTCCCCTGCAAGACGGAGTCGGTCACCCACCCGCCCCATCCGGACGGGAAAACGTTCTCGTAACACGGGCCGGTGCTCGAGGCATCGCCCCACATGCCCTGGGTGGCGCTCAGGTATCCCACCCAGTCCTGCGTCAGTATGATGAACCGGGCGGTCGAGTCCATCTTCGCGCTCGGGCACCGCCAGACGTCCCGGTTCTTGACGTACTCGTCGAGGACGACCGGCCACCGGAGGTACGGATTGCACCAGTTGGCACGGGCCTCCGGGGTCCGATGGTCATCATCTGTGTAGCCGCAGCCCTCGTCCCCGCCACCGGGGCTCATCATGAAGAAGTCGAACACCTCCTGGCGGTGCTCCGATGGTGAGAATGTGTCGTTGTTGTCCGCCAGATACATCTGAATGGCCAGGGCGATGTTCTTCACGTTGGACAGACACACCGCCTTGCGCGCGGACTCGCGCGCCCTAGCGAAGACCGGGAACACCATCGCCGCGAGAATCCCGATGATCGCGATCACCACCAACAGCTCAATCAGAGTGAAGCCCTTCTTCTTTTTCATTCGACGTCACCTCCTCAGGGTATAAGGCCTACTACACAATCCCACGTCGTCGCCACGGCAACCGCCGAGGCCTCCTCACCTCCTTTCGGGGGGCCGTGCCTCATGTCCTCTGGTCGATGGGGCCCCGCAAGAAACGCGAGCGCCCAGGCGGCATCTCCCTCAGCAGGAATCACTCCGCGCTCGATGGAACAGCCGCCACTACCATCTCTACCCAGAGCCATCAGGGAGTATAGCAGCCCGGCCGCGAAGTGTCAGTGTGGGGATCGCCGGATTCCTTGTGTAATCTGACGGAGTAGTGGTAGTGTCATCAACTGCCGAAGAGCTGGCTGGGAGGGACAAATAAGTCCACAGCTGGCGGCGTCAATACCCGACGAGTGCGGGACATCCTGCGAGGGAGCACTGGATTGAGGAAGGGGAGGCACTCCAGATGACGCTGAGAGAGATGAACCTGGCCGTGTTTCGGCGTGAGCCGCTGCGACACGTCTTCTTCCAGCCGCGGTTTGAGCCATGGTACGCCTGGCACAAGCAGTTCGACAGCCTGCCCGAGGAGCTGCGCGGCCTGGGACTGCGTGAGGTCTATGACCGCCTCGGGGCCTCCATGCGCTACATCGGATACTACACCGATGCACCTTACCCCATCGAGACCGATTACGCCGACGAGGTTGAAGTCACATCCCGAACGGACGGTGACCGCATGGCGCGCCAGTTCGAGACGCCGCACGGCACGCTCTCTGAATCATGGCGGTTCACGGTCGATAGAACGTGGCGCCTGGTCGAATTCGCGGCCAAATCCCCCGACGACCTGCCCGCTCTCCGCTGGCTCCTCGAGCGGCGGACGCTCAACTTCAAGCCCGGTCTCTTCCAACAGGGAATCGAGTACGTCGGGGACCGGGGCGAAGCCCAGTTCTTCTTGCCCAAGAGTCCCTACTTTGCGCTCGCCCAGCAGTGGATGCAGCATCGTGACTTCGTGTTCGCCCTCGCCGATCGCCCGCGGGAGATCGAAGAGATCATGAAGGTGATCGACGAATCCTACGACCAGCTCTGGGAAGAGATCGCCTCCTCTGGTCTCGTCAGGATCGCCAACTTCGGGGAGAACATCGCCATGGCCTATCTCTCCACACGCTACTTCGAGGAGTACTGCGTTCCATGGTACGAGAAGCGCGCCGGCCAGCTTCGGGACGCCCACATCTTCACCCACATCCACATCGACGGCTCCTTCAGGCCTCTCCTCCCCTATCTCGCCGGATTGCCCTTCGACGGCTTCGAGGCGCTGACCCCGCTCCCCCAGGGCGACGTATCACTGGAGGAGATTCAGCAGCACATCGGCGATAAGATCCTCCTCGACGGCATTCCCGCGGTGATGTTCCTGCGACACGAGCCGCGGGAGGAACTGGAGGCCTGCGTGGAGCGGATCGTCGAGCTGTTCCACCCTCGCCTGGTTCTCGGCATCTCGGATGAACTCCCCCAGGGCGGAGATGACGAGAGCTTCGAGCGCCTGAAATGGGTCGCCGACTACAGCCGCACGCACGGGGCCTAGACTCGCGGCATGGAGCGGAGTATCCAGCACGCACCAAGATAGCGTCTCTCAGCAAGGCTAGAGTGGGTGGGAGATGAAGTAACCAGCTGGCCGAGGGCCACATGAGCGCCGGCAGCAACGACAGAGTGATCGGCATGTCGCTGGGGCGCCCGAGACCGATGCCAGAGCCACCATATCTGATAGATCCCAAGACGATCGAACGCTTCGACGCGCGCTGCACTGCGTTCGCGCGTGCGGGGCAGAGCCGCCCCGCCGGCCGCCGTGCCCCCGCGCCGGGTGCTGATCATCAGGTCGCCGCGCCGACCATCGCCCTCGGCGATGACGAGTTGGCCCTGGCGGAGGCGCGCGCGTCCCGGCGTGTCGACCACTTGCTCCGGTCCTCCCTCTCCGAGGCAGAGAACGCCCGGCCGTCCGTTGAGGATCGAGAAGCCAGACCTCCCTACGAGTTTGCCAACCCTGAGGATGCCAGCGCCAACGTCAAGGCGGTTGCGACACGCTTCGGGGCCTGCTTGGCTGGCGTCACAGCTGTCAATCCCCTGTGGCTCT
>JALGXV010000257.1 GCA_029821885.1 Candidatus Hebobacteria bacterium | reverse complement strand
GCGCCCTGGTACGTCAAGTCGTATCTGTGGACCGGCAACCCGGTCTACCCGTTCTTCTACGAGCGCTTCGACGGGCGCTACTGGACCGAGGAGCGCGCCCAGGCCTATACCGAGGCGCAGAAGGCCTTCGGCCTCGGGGTCGATCCCCTGCGCTTCATCGCCCTGCCGTGGAACCTGACGATGCGCCCTCGTTGGTTCTTCGACGAGCCGCATCTGCTGAAGCCGTTCAACGTCTACGTGTGGGTCTTCGGCCCGCTGCTGCTCGCCTTCGTGCCGGCCCTGCTGCTGGCCGGGCCTGTGGGAATGCCCGGCCGGCTTGCGCTGTGGTTCGCGCTCGTCTTCGCCGCGCTCTGGTTCGGCCTCACCCAGAACGGCCGCTACCTGATCGCCATCCTTCCCGCGCTGAGCGCATGCGCAGGAGTCGCCGCGGCCCGGCTGACGGCGCGGCCGGGGCTGACCGCCACCAGCGCCAGGCTCGTGCTCGCGCTGGGCCTCATCCCCACGCTGTGGCCGACGGCACTGCTGGCCGCCCCGGCGGCTCGGGTATCGCTCGGCCTGGAGTCACAGTCCGATTACCTGCGGCGCTCGAGCGGCAGCCCGACCACTTTCGGCATCTTCGAGTCCGTGGAGACGGACACGCCGGCCGATGCGCGGATTCTCATACTCGGCGCCGAGCCGCGAACGTTCTACCTCGACCGGGACTATCTCCTCGGCAACCATGCGGAGATCTTCACCGCCGAAGACCTGGCGGATGCCAGCTCGCTGCTGGCCGCGCTGAGGCGGATGGGAGTGACGCATTTGCTCATCCATGCCTCCACCGTTGGGGACATCGAGGCCCGATCCGGCAGGCTCGAGACACTGCTCGACGATTTGTCTACAAGCGGAAGGACGTCTTCGATGGGTCGGTACGAGCCATTTGAGCTATGGGAACTCGCAGCAGACGAAAGCGCAAGAGCGTAGCGGCGAAGCGCGAAGCCGAAGCCGCGCCCGGGGCGCCCCCGAGTCAGGCCGGCAGGCGGGCGCTGCGAGCGATCGTCATCGCCTACCTGTTCGTCGGCTACTACTACGCAACGGAGATCCCGCTCGGCAGGGGCCCCGATGAGACGGCTCACGTCCGCTACATTGAGTTCCTGGCCGCCGAGCATCGCCTCCCCGTCTTCGACCCGGCCAACCCCGGCGCGAACTACGAGTTCCACCAGCCGCCTCTCTACTACGCGGTGGCGCTGCCGGTCTACCTGCTGGCCGGGAGCGACCAGTCGGCCCAGCAGCCGATCCGCTTCCTCACACTGCTGCTCTCTCTGGCCCTCATCTACCTGACGTTCGCGCTCGGGCGCGCCCTCGCGCCAGACCGGCCGTGGGCGGCCGTTGCCGCCGCGGGGGTGGTGGCCTTCCTGCCGATGCAGCTCGGGATAGCTACGACCATTGGGAACGACGCTCTGAGCGAAGTGCTGTCGGCGGCGGTCCTCCTGCTGCTCGTGGTCCATGTGCGGGCGGCCGCGCGGCATCGAGAGGGAGAAGTCGCCCAGGCCCCGGGGCCGGGCGCGATGGTGGCCATCGGCGTCTTCATCGGCCTCGGGATGCTCACGAAGTCGATCGCTCTCCTGCTTCTCCCGGTCGCCTGGCTGGCCGCTCTGCTGGCGGCCCGAGGGCCGGGCGGCCTGAGCTGGCGGCGGCTTGCGCGAGATGCCGGCGCGGCCACCGCAGTCGCGCTGGTCATCTGCGGGTGGTGGCTCGTGCGCAATCAGATGCTGTACGGCGATCCGCTCGCGCAGAAGGCCTTCCTGCAGGCATTCACGGGCCTGCGGCCCACACCCGAGAGCTTTATGGCGAAGTACCAAGTGCCCTCGGTCGCAAGCTATGTGGGACAGGTGATGATAGTGACAGCGGCCGGCTTCACGGGCCTCTTCGGCCCGGTGCACGGCAACCAATTCGCTTTCTTTCCGGGCTGGGTCTACCTCCTGACGGGCCTGATCGCGGCGGCCGGCGCGGTCGGGTTCGCACGCCACTGGGAACGCTCACAGCTCACCCGGTGGCAGAAGCAGGCCTGGGGCCTGTGTGGGGCGTTCGCGGTTCTGCTGCTGGCGAGCTTCATCCGCTTCAACTGCTCCTTCTTCCAGGCCCAGGCGCGGTATCTGTTCCCAGTGCTGCCGGCCGGCGCGGCGGCGTTCTGCCTCGGCCTGCAGGCCGTGTTCCCGGAACGCGTGAGGCCGCACGTGCTTGCGGCTGCGGTCGGCCTATTGGCGGTGCTCGCATTCGCTGGACTTCACGCGTGGATTGCGCCACAATTCCCAATACCATGAGACGATTGCTGACGAGCGTGCTTCTGTCCATCTGCGTCTCGGGCTTGCTCGGCCTATACGGCTGCGGCGGCCCCCCGTCGCCCGTCCCTCCCGAGGAGGCGCCGACAGCAGAGGAGCCGCCAGAGGCCGACCCCGCGGTTTCTCATGAGATACTCGGCTCCACCATCACCATCGTCGATCCCCAGGGGCGATGGACTTTCCGGGCGGAGGCGGACAGGATCGAAGCCGAGAGCATGCACGGCCCGTATGAGCTGAAGCCTGCCCGGGCCGTCTACGAAGTGGAGGGCAAGGCGCCGGTCCGCATGACCGCGAACCATGCTTGGGTGGACGAGGACTCGCGCTGGGCCGTCTTCGAAGGCGACGTGGTGGTCGCCATGGAGGGCGGCTGGCGGCTGGAGACGCCGCGGCTGGAGTACGACCTCGATAGCGGGGAGGTAGTGGCCGCCGATGGGACGAAACAGACAGCGACCGACAGGCCACACTCCGCGCCGAAATCCCCGCGAACTGACGAGGGCACGAAGCCATGAGAAGACCGGGACTTGGACATCTTGCGATTGCTCTGCTCGCGGCAGCCTTGACCGTGGCAACCGCGGCGGCGGCCGGGCAGACCGCGCGAATGACCTTCGGCGACCTCACCATCGAAGGACAGTCCTGCCAGGGGAGCTTTCGGGAGCGGGGGCCTTGGGAGTGGGAGGGACCGGTCACGGTGCGGGCATCCGGTCTCACCATGACCTGCGACAGGTTCAAGGTGTGGCCCACGCCCGACTACCGCGACTTCGAGCGCGTTGAAGCTGCGGGCGACGTCCACATCGAGGGCCGCTACCTGACCGCAGAAGAGACCGAATGGGAGATCGACGGCCGGGCCGATGCGGGCGAGTACGATGCGAAGACGCAGCAGGGCATTCTCACCGGCGCGGTTACCTTCCGGGCGAGGAACACAGCCACCGGGGCCATTCTCTCCGCCGCCGCCGAGAGACTCATCTACGATGCGAAGACCCGGGGCCTCCGCTTCGAGCGCGGGGACGAACCCGTGCAGATGGAATGGCAGGCACCCGAGCCACCGGCCGAGCCCAGCGGCGAATCGCCGGACCAGCCGGAGGCGGAGAAGGCCGACGGAGGATGAGCCTCACCGCGCAGGGACTCGTCAAGCGCTACGGCCGCCGCTCCGTCGTCAACGGGGTGGACATCACCGTCAGCCCCGGGGAGACCGTGGGGCTGCTCGGCCCCAACGGCGCGGGCAAGACGACCACGTTCTACATGATGGTCGGCCTGGTGGGCGCCGACGGCGGCGAGGTCATGCTCGACGAGGCGAGCATCACCCGCATGTGGATGCACGACCGAGCGCGCCGCGGGATCGGCTACCTCCCCCAGGAGAACAGCGTCTTCCGTCACCTCTCCGTTGAGGCGAACATCCAGGCGATTCTCGAGTGGATGCCGCTGAGCCCCGACGACCGCGGCCAGCGCCTGGAGCAGCTCATCGAGGAATTCCGCCTGGGAACGGTTCGCCAGTCACCAGCGGCAGTGGTGTCCGGCGGCGAGCGGCGACGCACCGAGATCGCGCGGGCGCTGGCCACCGATCCCAAGTACCTGCTGCTGGACGAGCCGTTCACCGGCATCGACCCCATCGCGGTGGCGGAGCTCCAAGACATCATCACACACTTGCGCTCACGCGACATGGGCATGATCATCACCGACCACAATGTGCGGGAGACGTTGAGCATCACCGATCGTAGCTACATCATCCACGAGGGTAAGATACTCACCTCCGGCACCTCGGAGGAGCTGTTGGAGGACCCGGTCGCCCGGCGCTTCTACCTCGGCGATCGGTTCCAGATGACATGAAGACGATCGATCGATATCTATTGCGCGAGATGGGCGGGCCCTTCCTCTTCGGGGTGCTCGCCTTCGTGCTGCTGTTCGTCTCGGCGCAGATCCTGTTCGAACTCATGGAGCTGGTCAACACCCTGGGCATCAGCCTCTGGACCGCCGGCTACCTCTTCGTGCTGTGGCTGCCCGCCTTCGTCGTCTACACCTTCCCGCTCGCCACCCTCGTCGCCATCCTCATCTCCTTCGGCCGGCTCAGCGGGGATAGCGAGCTGGTCGCCATGTATGCGGGCGGCATCAGCTTCCGCCGCCTCGTGGTGCCACTGGTGGCCGCCGGGCTGCTGGTCTCCCTCGTCACCGTTGCCCTCAACGAGCTCGTCGTGCCGGCCGCGAATCGGCGCGCCGAAGACATCATCCGCGCGGCCGCCGCGGGCGGCGGCACGGCCCCCCAGGAGCACGTATTCTACTCCGACTCCTACGGCGAGGGGGTCTCCCGGCTCGTCTACGCCGAGAAGCTCGACCTCGGGACCGGTGAGATGATCCGACCGGTCATCACCTGGTTCGAGGAGGGCAGGCCGGCAATGCTCACGGTGGCGGAGAAGGG
>JALGXV010000256.1 GCA_029821885.1 Candidatus Hebobacteria bacterium | reverse complement strand
GCAACCCACTTCGTCGCAGTACTCGTAGTAGTGGGTAGCTTTGACACCTCGCTTCAGAATCAGCTTTCTCGCGGGACGGTCGATCACTTGGATGAACACAGGACGGTGGATCACCTGGGCGAAGGTGCTCCAATCCTCAGGCATGATGTTCGCTCCTTTCTGTAAGGTGAGGTGAGAGCCACGGACCTGATCGGGGAGAAGGAACTTGATCGGCGACCCGTGCTTGCGGAAGTGCTGTGGCGTCATCCCGAACTGCCTGGAGAAGGCTCGTGTGAACCCTTCGTGGGAGCCGAACACGAAGTCAAAGGCCACATCAACGATCTTCGCGTCCGTATCCCGCAATCGCGCAGCTGCCCGAGCCAGCCGAACGGCGCGGAGATACTCAAATGGCGTTTCCCCACTCAGTTCCTTGAAGACTCTACCCGCGTGCCAGGGCGAGTAGTTCGCCGCGTCGGCGAGCATACGGAGCGTGATGGGCTCCGTGATATGCTCTTCGATGTAATCCTTCATCCGCTGAACCGCGTTCTCCCGCTCCCGACGGCCCATGCTCTCACCTCCGACATGGAGAATATCACGAAATGAGCGTGGTGCGCTTGACCTGTCTTGCTGGGTTTCCTCGAAGCGAGCAGATGTCTTCCACCACCACTCCTACTCATCGAACTCGTCTCTGCCGCGCCTTTGCCGCGCCCTCCCATCGCACATTCGGCCGGTAGCCCCCGTTCTGCCCCTCCTTCGGGCATTGCCGCCTGGCGGCGGCCGTGGACGAGCGGCACTCCGGCGAAACCAAGCGCAGCTTGTCTGCGTACTCACCAGTGAGGGTAAGCGACAGTCAGCGTGAGCTGAACTGGAAGCTGTCTCGCGCCCCATGGGGTGGCTTGCGCCGCCAGAAAGGAAGAGAGGGTGAGGAGGGTAGGCCTCTGTCTAGCACTGGTGAGTTGGCTGCTGTTAGGCTTGACGGCGCTCGCGCCCGCGGAGCCGGGAACGACCGCCAAGAGCGACTACCTAAGCTGGTTCGAGACAGTGTGGAAGGCCGTCGATGAGACCTACTTCGATCCGGCCTTTGGCGGCGTGGACTGGCGGGAGGTCCACGACCGGTACCAGCCACTGGTCGCCGCTGCCGCGGATGACGAGACCTTCTACGCTCTCGTGAACAACATGCTGTGGGAGTTGGACGTGTCCCACGCGATGCTCGTCCCGCCCGGCCACCTGTCACGTGTTCAGCCCACCGTCTTCGGGGAGGGCGAGATCGGTGTGGACGTCAGGCTCATCGGTGAGGAGGCCGTCGTCACGCGCGTCTCCCCTGGATCGCCCGCTGCCACAGCGGGGCTGCGCTCGGGCTTCGTGATCCAGGGCATCGACGGCACCCCTGTATCCCGGATCGCTGAGGAGCAGGAAGGTCGCCTGCTCCCTCCGCGCAACGACGCGAACCGCACGAACTGCATGACAACGGCCATTCTCAGTCAGCTCTATGGGCCTGAGGGCACCCGCGTCTCGGTGACCTACCAGGACGAACGAGGGAGAAGTCATACAGCCGCGATTCGCCGCCGCGCCCGCAGCGGCAGGTTGAGCCCGGATTTCCCGGCCTTCATGGAGTTCACAACGGGACGGCTGGCACACGACATCGGCTACCTTCGCCTGAGCGCCTTCTCCCGGCACGACGAGGTGTGCCGCGCCATCGCGTCGATGGCCGAGGCTCCAGGCCTGGTCATCGATCTTCGCGGGAACCCTGGAGGCGACGACCCCCAGAAGATTGCCGAATGGCTGGTCACAGAGCCTACAGTGCTGTTCAGAAACCGAACGCGCATGGGGAGGGAGGAAGTCGTTGTGGAGCCTGCCGGCGGCGCCTATGAAGGGCCCGTGGTGGTGCTCATAGACGCGCTGAGCACCTCGGCAAGCGAGCTGTTTGCGGCCGGCCTCCAAACTGCCGGCCGAGCCCTGGTCGTCGGTGAGAGAAGTCCCGGCTGGTGCACGAGCCGTTCCCTGGTCATGCTGCCGAATGGGGCCATCGTCGTGCATCCGAACGTCGAGCACTCGGCCCCCGACGGCACCGTGCTCGAAGGGCGCGGGGTGGAGCCCGATGTTGAGGTGCATCTAACTCGCGATGCACTTCTAGAGGGCCGAGACCTCCAGCTGGAGGCCGCGGTGCAGTGCCTCATGAGCCGGATCGAAGAGGATTGACGTTGCGCTGGGTGCGCGGTCCGTCGGGATGAGACGCTCCGCGGGCGTCGGGGGACCATATCGTCGCCCTGAGAGCGTCCTCGCTGCAGGCCGTCGACAGGCGAGGAGTTGAGTGGTAGACTGGCTGGGCCAGGAGACGACAAACACGCGAAACTTCAGACGGGGAGCGGACCTCGCCGAGCCCGACGGACTACCACTCGCTCTCTTTCCGATGGTTTCCTGTGAGGGTAATGGACGATGGCATACACTCGTGTCATGGAGTCGTATGAACGGGAGCTGTCCCGGCGTGTGAGGCGGCGCGAGATCACGCAAGCCACGAAGACGATCAAGCTGAACCAGGCAAGTCGTGTATTCGAGGCCTGTCTGTGTGCTCTCTCTCCCCGAGCCCTGGAGGTGCTGACCAGCGATGTCTTCGGCACAAGCTTCGGCGACACCGATGAGAGGGGATATCTGCAGGTGGTCTTGGAGCTGAAGGCACATCTGGAGATCCTCGACCCGCACCTGGCGACGACGGAGTAGCGCCCAGACCCGTAGGCTCCAAGACTCATCTGCGACCTCGGGAAGGTCTGCCCTTGTCCCCATAAGGGGGCCTGTCAATAGCCCCTCCTGACGTGTGCCCCGAGACGATTCCGCGGCCTCTGCAGAGACGTGTCCCTATCGGCGCTGACATCGCGCCTTCCGCCCACAGCCGCCCTTCCTATCGCTTCCTCAGCACCCAGGCCATCACATGCCATTCGTCGGACTCATCTATGGGCAGGCCGTCACCCGAGTTGGACTTGCCGCGGTGCGAATGAAGGTACATCTCTGAGACGATGTCCAGCCCGATCTCGTCCCACAGGTGTGCCAGGCTCTCCCTCGATGCATTGGCACAACCGAGTGACTTCAGGTGGGCCGCGGTCTTCGAGTCATCCCCGTAGATCCGACTCTCGTTGAACAAGAGGCCGCCGGTCTTCAGCGTCCGGTGGCCCTCACGGTATGCGCCTGCAGCGCCAGGGATCTGATTACGCCTGGGATCGTCGTTGACGCAATCGAAGCCGCTCGCAGAAGTGAGCGCATCCAGCGAGCTGCTGCGGAATGGCAGCCGGTTGCCATCGCAGGCGACAAAGTCGAGCCTGGCCTCGCGCGGCTCATCCAACCAGGCATCCCTCAGACCATGCAGCATGTGAACTGCCGCATCTGTCAACATGAAGTGTGAGCGCGGACTCAGCCGCGGCACGAGCGCGCCCGAGAAGGAAGCTCCTGGGCCGGAGGCGATGTCTACGACGAATCCCTCGACCTCCGCGGCGGCGTCAACAAAGGCAGCGAACTCCCCCGACGACTCGTACGACCGGCGGGAGTTGGACAGGTTCCGCTTGTAGAGATCCCGAGTCAGCATCCCCTCTGGCCACTGGTCACACACCTGCGCCATGAGCTCACGATCGCCCAGGACCGGGATCCCCACCTCTATCACGAAGACCCTGTCGCAAGTGGCACAGGACATCCTGCCGTAGTCTACCTTCGGCTGTCCCTCCCTCGCGCTCAGCTGCAGGTCTCCGTAACAGAAGGGACAACAGAGAACGTCCAGAATCTCGCGGTACACTGCCGCTGCCTCCCCCGACGCAAGTGGCACGCCCTTCGTCACGACCCAGGCATCGCTTCGCCGCTGCTTTCTGCCGCCCCTGCCCGCCTCCCAGGCCGGTCTCACTGTCGGTTGACAACTGCACGCGGAGTCAAGGGGCGGGATGGGGCCCGTCAAGCTGGCGGGACGCCAATGCTAGCCTGGGGCAGCCGGGAAGCCACGGTCGAGGGACTGCCACAGCAGGCTCGGCGCCTGCGCATCTGGAAGGCCCGGGCATGCGCGGGTCGAGGCGACACGGCCACCTCACACGGCGAGAGTTTCTGCGGAGCGCCATGGCCGGCGTGGCGGCCGGCGCCGCGTGGTCGGCGTCTGGTGTCGGGCACTCGGGGGCGAGCAGAGCGAGGAGTCGAGCGATGGAGAAGCAGCAGGCGGATCCTGGCGCGAGCGTTCTGCGTTACGGAAGGTGGCATGGTGAGTTCGATGCACAGACCCAGGCCGACCGCGTGGTATTCGCCGGCCCCGATGGCGCGGAGCAGACCCGGCCAACGTTCCTGCACCAGCAGGCCGCGCTGACCTACGACGACCACGGGTACGAGTCCGTGTCGCCACATGGTGCGCCCATGCTTGCTGCACGCTTCACACCCACCGAACCCGGCCAGTATCGGTATCGTGCGATGGCGGCGAACGAGGTGGTCGCCGAGGGCGGCTTCCGATGCGAGCCCTCCGAACATCCGGGCTATGTGCAGCGCAGCTCGCGCGACCCCCGCTACTTCGCGCTCACCAACGGCGACTCCTACTGCGCGATCGGGCTCAACCTCTGCTGCCCCAGCGGCTGGGGCAAAAGGGCGCTGGGGGCCGCCGAGTACCGGCGCTGGTTCCAGCAACTGTCGGAGGCCGGCGGCAACTTCGCTCGCCTCTGGGTGTCTCTGCCCTACTTCAACGCCCAGGGCCAGGTGGCGGGCGAGCTGGATCCGGCCATCTTCGCCCGGCTCGACGCC
>JALGXV010000036.1 GCA_029821885.1 Candidatus Hebobacteria bacterium | reverse complement strand
GATGAGACAGGGGGAGCCCAGTTGGGCTCCCCTTGCTCGCGCTTGAGCTAGGAGTCGCGCTGCCGGCGAAGCACGAACAGCAGCGCGAGCACGACGATCAGCAGCAGCGCGAGGCTGGCAAGCCCGTCTAACTCGAGCGGTTTCAGCATGCCGAGGTCCCCATGCTGCAGATTCCCCGCGGCGAACTTGCCCAGGATGGTTCCCAGCGGATTGCGGAGATCCTCAGGCACGAATGGGCTCCGTGCGGTCACCGCGGCCATGAATGCCATCGACAGCACCGCGAGAGCTTTGAACGCCAGCGGCCATCGCTGAGCGGCCGGCGCCGCGGCGATGATCAGCAGCGGGAGTGCGACGATCTGGTAGCGGGGGCCGAACACGCTTCCCGTCGTCCAGTTCTCATAGCCCGAATGAACCAGCAGAACGGCGAGGTAAGCCGCGGCGATAGCGATCGCCTCCGCCCGCCACTTGCGGCCGAGGAGGAGGATCCCGGGCAGTGCGAGCAGCAGCACCGGGCTGCTGTAGAAGAGCCCACGCCAGGGACCAACGGTGAGCTGATACAGCGGGTACGCCTGCGGCAGATGGATGCCGAACAGCCCGGCCGTGTGGCGAGCGCGGAAGCTCTCCTGGGCATGGTAGATGTGCGGAAAGGTGAGGGGATTGCCGAAGCTCGCCCAGTTGGCGACGACCTGGACCGAGAAGACAGCAAGCGCGAAGAGGGCGAGAGGGGCGATGCGACCGACCACTGAGCCAGTCGCTCGGCCGTGCCGCGCGGCAAGTGAGACGGCGTACAGGCCGAGAATGAACGCGATGAAAAGGCCCATCACATCGGAGATGGCGGCGAAGCCGAGGAGCGCTCCCGCGGCGAGTGCTCGGCGCGGGGACCATTCATCGCGCTGGCGCCATAGCAGGATGAAGGCGAGTCCGATCGCGACGGCGGCGAGCTGATGCCCGAAGAGCACGGTCGAGTAGGGGAAGGCAAGGGTGCCGAGGCCATAGGCGAGCGCAAGCCACACGCGAAGGGCGGCCGACAGACCGAGTTGTGCCAGGAACAGATAGAGGAGCGCGCCCAAGAGTGCCGACGGAAGAGCATTCGTCACCACGTTGGTGAAGCGAAGGGCATAGTAGACAGCACGATGCTCAGGGAGGCCGGTCGCGCTGAGGACCTCGCGGGCCGCGCGGTATACCGGGGCCGCAAGTAGGCTGGGGCCGATGAGCTTGTCGCTGTAGTAGTGCCCCTCGTACCGCGCCGCATCGCCGCCGCCTTCGGGCAGGAACGGATAGCTGTCGATGACGAGCGTGCCGTGCTCGGCTAGAGCGTAGATCTGCGCGTACCGCGACTCGACGTTCCAGTTGCCGCCGAGATAGAAGAAGTACGAGTAGCAGGCGAGCAGCGCGAGGCCGAGGACAAGAGCGCGCCTGCCTTCGAGGCGCGGTGTTGGTGCGTTCGCTGTCTTGGGCATGGTCTCCGCGACATAGTACGGACGCCATGGGCCGGAGTCAAGCAAGCCGCAGGGCTTCCAGCCGAAGGCAAAGAAGTACCCTCGCATCGCAACCGCGTGCCGGATGTCGCCGGGGATCACCGCCGAGGAGGAAGCCAATGCCGAGAAAGCTGACAGCCCTGCTGCACGAGCCGGTGCTGGACGAGACGCCGGCCGAGCTGCAGTACGATGACATGCTCGAGGATCTCTCGGTCGAGGCGCTTCAGCGAAGGCCCCTCTATGACTATCGCGGGAAGACAGCGCGGCAGGTGAGAGCGCGAGTGCAGGAGGTCAGGCGGCTCGTGAGGCGATGCCTCCACCTCCCGGCCCGGTCCGTTCCGGGCAAGCCGCTGCGGGTCGCCGAGCGGAAGCCCGTCCAGTTCGAAGGCTTCTCGATAAGGCCCGTCCTCATAGAGCGCAGCCGCGGCTGGTATGTCACGGCCCACCTCTACGTGCCGGACAGCCTGCAGCGGCCCGCGCCCGCGGTCATGCACCTTCACGGACACGCCTACGACGGGAAGTTCAACCAGAACTACATGCGGCTGTGCCGGGGCCTCGCCCGCCGCGGATTCGTGGTGCTGTTCGTTGACTTCCCCGAGGCCGGGGAGCGGAAGGGCACCGGGCACGCACTCTGGTATCCGAACATGGCCGATCTGCCTCTTCAAAGGATCATGGTCGAGGACAACTCGGCTGCCCTCACCTATCTCGCCAGTCTTCCCTTCGTCGACGAGAAACGCATCGGCGCCAGGGGGACCTCCGGCGGGGGGAACCAGACCGCCTTCTTCGCCGCCGCCGACGACCGAGTTGCAGCAGCCGCGCCCAGCAATGCGCCTACCATCATCGCAGAGCATGCAGCCTCAGGCTCCGGCGCCTACTGCCATTGCGAGGCAGTCCCCGGCCTTGTCGGGGCCGGGGTCGAATACCACGATCTGCTGGCGGCGATGGCGCCGAAGCCGGTGCGCGTGTTCGCCGGAATCCGGGACCCCTTGTTCCCCATCATCGGGGCGCGCCGCGCGGTGGCCGAAGCCGCCATTGCCTACCGCGCCCTCGGCGCGGGGGCTGGTTGCAGCCTGGAGGAGCACTACTGTGTCCACGCCTGCCCGGCCGCGATGCGGGAGGGGACCTACCGTTTCTTCGAGGGCGCCCTTAAGAAACCGGGCGACATCCGGGGAATAGCTGGGGAAGGCGATGACATCGATACCAGCGATCCGCGCCTGCAGGCAATGCCGCGGTGCCCCGCGAGATTCCTTACCATTCCAGATCTCTACCGCGCTGAACTGCGCGGCCGGCCCCGCAAGCGCCCGAGCGCGGCGAGCCTCAACCGACTTCTCGGCCGGCGATCCTCCCACTCCAAGCCCCGCGAGCTTGTCGCCGCGCCCGGCCAGCACTACCTGCGCGTCCTCCTGGAGATGGGCGACGGCGGCCTAGTGCCCTTGGTCGCGAAGGCGGCCCGGCCCGGTCGGCTCACGCTCGCCGTAGCCGACGGCGGCAAGCACGAGGCGCTCAAGCGCCTCGCGTCTCGGCGCGGGCGAGTCGCCGCCTTCGACTGGCGCGGCCAGGGCGAGACGGCCCCGCCGACACATGAATGGCAGCAGCGGGCCGCGCACTACCTCTCCTACGCGGGCCAGACACTGGCGGGTGGGCGCGTCACCGATCTGATCGGCGCCTTCCGTTGGCTCACGCGAAAGGGCTTCGAAGTGGACAAGGTGCTCGCGTTCGGCGGCGAGGCCAGCCTCATCGCGCTGCTTGCCGCCTCCGTCGAGCCGGACTTCCCGAGCGTGGAGCTGCACGGCCTGCCGCGCTCCCTGAAGGACGCGCCCGGCCTGGTGGGCCAGGTCAGATACACCGCCTGGGTGCCCGGGCTGGCCCTGGTGACGGACATACCCCAGCTGCTCCGTGGGCTCGGGAAACGGGCCCTCGTGCGGAAGTGGCTCAAGCCTGGCCCGGAGAAGCCGCGGGAGGGGTACACATAGGTCCCTTCCGAGGTCGGCGTACACATTCCCAAACGCGAGCGGCCCCGTGATCGCCAGATCGCACGATTCACTGGACTTGTGGCAGTTCGGACTTCTCGCCACGCACGACTCCGTGTGTCACGCCGTCACCGGCCGGCGCGGTGGGGTGAGCGAAGCTCCGTATGATGAGCTGAATCTGGGGTCGCATGTCGGCGATAATCCTGAGCACGTCGTCGAGAACCGGCGGCGGGTGTGTGAGGCCCTGGGGATGGACTTCGAACGGCTGACCTTCGGGCAGCAGGTGCATGGCGATGGCGTGCGGGTCGTCGGAACGGAAGAGGTCGGGCGGGGCCGGGCGAGCTTCGAAGATGGATTGCCGCAGACGGATGGAATGATCGTGCGCGGGCCCGGCATCGCCATTGGCGTCTTTGTGGCGGACTGCGTTCCGCTGCTACTCTACGATCCGGAGCGTCATCTTGCCGCCGCGGTGCACGCGGGCTGGCGGGGGACCGCCGCCGGCATCGCGGCCAAGGCCGTGCGTTGTCTCGCCGAGCACTTTGGGACGAGGCCCAGCGATCTCGTGGTCGGCGTGGGCCCCGCGGTCGGCCCCTGCTGCTATCACGTAAGCGAGCAGGTGGCAGAGGCAATCCGACAGGCGGTCGGACCGGATGCCGTCGCGGCGCGGCGGGACGACCATTGGTGTGCGGACCTGGCGGAGGCGAACCAGCGGCAGCTCCTCGCGGCCGGGGTGTCTGGGGACCGAATCGAGCTATCAGGAATCTGCACGAGCTGCAATCATGACGAGTTCTTCTCCGAGCGAAAGCTCGGCAAGCCGACCGGCCGGTTCGCGGCACTCATCGCGCTGAGGTAGGCTCTTTGGAGATTGCGTTTCTGATAAAGGGCCTCGTCGTTGGCTTCTCCATCGCGGCTCCGGTGGGGCCGATCGGCGTGCTCTGCGTTCGGCGGTCGCTAGCCTGGGGAACGACGGCCGGATTGGTGAGCGGGATGGGAGCGGCCACGGCCGACGGGATCTACGGAGCGATTGCGGCCTTCGGACTGACATCCATCTCTGGCATCCTACTCGCACACGAGAAGTGGTTCTCGCTGCTCGGCGGGATACTGCTGTTCGCGCTCGGGGTGCGCACGTTCTTCTCCCGTCCGGCGGATCCTACTAACGAGGCGAAGCGAGCGTCGCGGCTGGCGATGTATGGCTCGACGTTCTTTCTGACGCTGTGCAATCCGGTGACGATCCTGATGTTCGCCGCCATCTTCGCGGGGCTGGGCATCGCGGCCTCGGCCCGAACCATCGGCTCGGCCGCGCTGCTGACGGGCGGGGTGTTCCTCGGATCGGCGCTGTGGTGGGTGATCCTGAGCGGGGTCGTCGGTGCCACCCGCTCACACTTCAACCCCGCCTCCCTGCTGTGGGTGAACCGGCTCGCCGGCGCGCTCATCGCCGGGTTCGGAGTTGCCGCATTGGCCCGCGTGGCCGGCTAGTCGCCCGCCTCGATTCTCGCCTTGTAGGCGGCCGCCTCCAGCAGCTCCACGCTCTTCTCAGGATCATCCGGCGCGAGCCGCACGATCCAACCCTGGCCGTAGGGATCCTGATTGATCAGCTCGGGCTGCTTGCGGAGGGCATTGTTCACGCCCGCCACCGTCCCGGCCACCGGAGCGTAGATGTAGGCCACGGCCTTGATCGACTCCAGCGCGCCGATTTCGTCGCCCGCGGCGAGACGCCGTCCCAACTCCGGCAGCTCGACGAACACAATATCAGTCAACTCTGACTGTGCGTAGTCAGTGATGCCAATGGTGACATCGTCCGCGTCGCGCCGGAGCCATTCGTGCGTGCTGGCGTAGGATAGGTGCTTGGGGATGTTCACTGCCGTTCCCTCCTCGCGATCTGTCGCCACGAGGGACGCGTCCGCCTGACGATGAACGGCATCCTCGAAATGCGCGCGGCCAGCTCGCGCCCCCTGGATTCGACCTTCACCTCATCTCCCACGCTCACCTCGACCTCGACGTACCCCTGTCCGATGGCCGCGCCGAGGTTGTGCGAATAGGTTCCACTTGTCACCACTCCCACCTTGCTTCCAGCCACCGTGATAGCAGCGCCGCTGCGCGCGACGCCGGCCTCCTCGAGCATGAGTCCCACCCGCCGCCGCCTCGGCTCGACCGCCTGCAAGGCCTCCCGGCCGACGAATTCACGATCCCAGTCGATGGCCCACGCGAGGCCGGCCTCCAGGGGGTCCGTCTGCTCGTCCAGGTCCTGTCCCCACAGCGGGTATCCCATCTCCTGTCTCAGCACGTCGCGGGCGGCCAGCCCGGCCGGAAGCACCCCGTAGTCGTCGCCCGCCTCCATGATGGCGATCCACACGCGCACCGCATCCTGCGCCGTTCCGAACAGCTCGAAGCCGTCTTCGCCCGTGTAGCCGCTCCGCGAGACGAGGAGGTCGGCCTCCGCGACCGTCCCATGGAAGAAGGCCCCGAACGCCATCGGCATCCGGCCTCGGAACCCGGCCGCCTTCAGTATCTCCTGGGAGTGTGGGCCTTGGAGGGCCAGAGTGAACGTGCGGCCGCCCTCGTCCTCGACGGCCGCGTCGCCGCTCGCCGCCAGGTGGGCTGACACGCGTTCCAGATCGCGGTCGTGGTTGGCTGCGTTGACGACTAGACGCATGACCTCCTCCGTCTCCGACATCACCCACACGTCGTCGATGATTCCGCCCGACCTATTGCACATCAGCGCGTAGCTGCCGCAGTTGAACGGGATCGAGGCCGGGTTCCGGGTGAGAAGCTGGCCGGCCGCCGTGCGGGCCCCGCTGCCGAACACTCGAAGCAGCCCCAGATGAGAGATATCGAAGAGCACCGCCGCCCGCCGCGCCGTCCGGGCCTCCTCCGCGACGGAGGAGAACTGCAGCGGCAGCCGCCATCCCGCGAAGGTCGTCATCTTCGCGGCCAGGCCCTGGTGCACGGAGGACAGCGGAGTCTCACGCATCTCCGCTCGTCCCCCCGGAGCCGGGCTTCCAGCGGACATTCAGATCCTTCGCGGCGGCGACTTCGTCCAGCCGCCCGACCGGCGTATCGTGTGGCGCCGCCCGCACCAGCTCCGGTGAATGCTCCGCCTCCTCTGCGATGCGACGCATGGCCTCCGCGAAGGCGTCGAGCGTCTCCAGATTCTCCGTCTCCGTCGGCTCGATCATGAGCGCTTCCGGCACCGTCAGCGGGAAGTACATCGTTGGCGGGTGAAAGCCGAAGTCCATCAAGCGCTTCGCCACGTCCAGCGCTCGCACGCCGAAGTCATCGCTCTGCCTCTCGGCGGAGAGCACGAACTCGTGCATGCAGCGGCCGGGATGTGACGGCGCGTACGCTTCCGACAGCCTTTGCTTTAGGTAGTTGGCCGCCAGCACGGCCATGCCGCTTACCTCCCGGAGGCCATCGGTGCCGAGGAGACGCAGATACACGTAGGCCCGCAGAACCACCAGCGCGCTCCCGGCGAATGCGTTCAGGCGCCCGATCGTCTGCGGCCGGTCCTCCTCCAGCTCGAACTCCTCCGGCCCCTTCGTCACGAGCGGCACCGGCAGGTAGGGCTCGAGCTTCTCGACCACGCCGACCGGGCCCGATCCCGGTCCGCCCCCGCCGTGCGGCGTCCCGAACGTCTTGTGGAGGTTGAGATGCACCACATCGAACCCCATGTCGCCCGGCCGGAAGCGGCCCACCAGGGCGTTGAAGTTCGCACCGTCGTAGTAGGCCAGGCCGCCCGCGTCGTGAACCACGCGGCAGATCTCCTGGATGTCGCGCTCGAAGAGCCCCAGCGTATTGGGGTTGGTGAGCATGATGCCCGCGAGATCGTCATCGACGAGGCCGCGCAGCGCCGCTACATCGACGAGACCCTCCTCCGACGAGGGGCAGATCACCACCTTGAACCCGGCCAGCGCGGCCGTCGCGGGGTTGGTTCCGTGCGCCGAGTCCGGCACGATGACTGTATTCCGGCGTTCGCCCCGCTCCCAGTGATAGCGGCGGACCATGAGCATGCCGCACAGCTCGCCCTGGGCGCCGGCCGCCGGCTGAAGTGTGAACCGCGCCAGGCCGCAGAGATGGGAGAGCATGCGCTCGGTGTCGTACATGGTTCTCAGCAGGCCCTGGGCCGCCCGGACCGGTCGCAGCGGATGGGCGGCCGAGAACTCCGGCCAGGCCGCGATCTGCTCGGCCAGCCTGGGGTTGTACTTCATCGTGCAGGAGCCCAGGGGATAGAAGCCGACATCCACCGCCCAGTTCTTCCGCGCAAGGTTCGTGTAGTGGCGGACGACCTCGCCCTCCGTGAGTTCGGGCAGCATCGGCGGGGAGTCCCGCAGGGCTCCCGCCGGCAGTAGGTCAAGACCGGCCGGCGGCGCGCCGCGAGATGTCACATACGTGGTGCGGCGGCCGGGGTGGCTCTTCTCGAACACGGTGTCCGCAGTCATGGCAGCGCCTCCCCCATGGCCGCCACCAGCCGGTGGATGGCCGCCTCCGTGATGATCTCTGTGGCGCAGAACAGCATCTGATTGCTTCTCTCCGGCCACCATCGTCCCAGGGGGAGACCGGACACGATGCCGTCGTTCCACAGCTCGCGTTCGACGTCTTCCGCCGGGACCGGCAGCCTCAGCACGAACTCATTGAAGAAGGGCGCGTCACAGCCAAGGGAGCAGCCGGGCAGGGCCGCCAGCTCCTCCGCGACCCGGTGGGCGGTGACGAAGGTCCGCTCTGCGACCTCTCTAAACCCGGCCGGGCCCATAAGTGCCAGGTAGATCGTGGCGGCCAGCGCGCACAGCGCCTGGTTCGAGCAGATGTTGGAGGTGGCCCTCTCCCGCCGTATGTGCTGCTCGCGGGCCTGAAGCGTCATCACATAGCCGCGCCGGCCGGAGGCATCGCGGGCCGCCCCCGAGATGCGCCCGGGCATCTGTCGAACATGCTCCATCTTGGTGGCGAACAGCCCGAGATACGGTCCTCCGTAGGAGAGCGGGAGGCCGAGCGGCTGGCCTTCGGCGACCGCGATGTCGGCCCCGGCCTCTCCCGGGCTGGCCAGCAAGCCGAGGGCAATTGGATAGGCGGCCGCGACGAAGAGAGCGGGATGCCCCCTCAACAGCTCTCCGATCTCTCTGATGGGCTCGACGGACCCGAACACGTTCGGGTTCTGCACGAGCACGGCCGCCGTCTCCTCGTCGAGCGAAGCGGCCAGCGCCTCCGGCCGAGTGGTGCCGTCCTGCAGCGGCACGACCTCGATCTCGGCCTCCACGTTGGCGGTGTACGTTCGGAGCACCTCGATCCAGTGTGGGTGGACGCCCTCCGATAGCAGCAGCCGCCGCTTGCGGGTGATCCGCATCGCCATCAGCGCCGCCTCGGCCATCGCGGAGGCGCCGTCATACATGGAGGCGTTCGCCACCTCCATCCCGAGCAGCTCACAGACCATCGTCTGAAACTCGTACATGGCCTGCAGCGTCCCCTGGCTCACCTCCGCCTGGTAGGGCGTGTAGGCGGTGAGGAACTCCCCCCGGGACAGCAGATGCGGCACCGCCGCGGGGATGTAGTGCTCGTAGGCCCCAGCCCCCCGGAAGCATGGGGTCTGGTCCGGCCGGCCGTTCAGCCGAGCTATGTCCCAGAGCTGATGCCGCAGCTCGAACTCATCGGCCGCCGCCAGCTCGGGCACCTCTCCCGGAGGCAGCACGGCCCGCACGTCGGCGAAAAGCTCGTCCACATTCGAGAGGCCGAGTGCCCCCAGCATCGTCGCGCGATCGTCCTTGGTGTGAGGCGTGAAGCTCATGGCATTGCTCCCTCGGCCGCCGGGTCGGCCATCGCGGCGCCGGCCGAAACAAGAGGAGAGCCTGCCTGCAGCAGACCCTCCCTGTCCATGACCTGAGAGATTTCCACCTTCGGTGGCCCGCCAAAGCGAGCGCTCTCCAGGGAAGCCGGCACCAACGGTCCTTTTACCTGAGAGTTTCGGGCGACTCGCGAATACCCTTTCACCTTCGGCGGCCCGGCCGCGCCGGGCTCTCTCCCACTGGTGCCGATCTATCTGGTTGTGTGTGCAACTACGAGACTGTACTGCGCTCTGCCGCCGTTTGTCAACTCAGGGCGGCCCCATCCTTAGGCCCGTCCGCGGCCAACCGCTCCACCGTGTCCTGCAGCAGCGCGGTCGCGCGTTTCAGATCGTAATGGGCTTCCAGCACTCTCTTTGTGGTGTCCGCGTGCCAGCTCAGCAGTTTCAGTAGCAGAATCACTCCCCCAAGGCAGAGCGCGATGAAGCCGGGTTCGGACTGCAGCGAGTCCGGGGCCGTCAGGAGACCAACCAGGAGCACGATGGCAAGGCAGACCGCAAGCACCGTCGACACTATGCTCAACGCGCCGTAGTAGCGAATGCTGCGGTCGAGGCTGTCCCTGCCGGCCGGCGAGCGCCCGACGAAAAAAGCTGCGAAAAGAAGCGCGGCGCCAACGAGACCGAGGAAGAGGAAGGGCAGCGCCCGCTCGTAGAGGGGCGGCTCGTAATCTGCCGGCGGCGGCGGGCCGGCGGGGTGCCCGTGGGCTACCCACTGGCCGCTTGCGTCCCGTATCCAGGCGTCTTCTGGACCTCTGACCAGCACCAAGGCCACGGCCAGAACCCAGAGCACCAGCAGCACCCATCTCGCGACATGCCAGAATTTCATTTCTTCCCCTTCTCCTTCCCGGGCTCGACCTTCTTGGACTCAAGCCAAGCGTCTACATCCCGCTTGTCGAACTTGATGTTGCGAGCCGTCAGGCGGATGTAGCGGGGGCAGTCGCCGGACTGGATGTATCTGTAAATCGTCCGCTTGCTCTCCCCCAGGTACTCGGCTAGCTCCTCGATCGACATCAAGTACATCTTGAACCCACCTCCCTCAGTCGACAGTTTATCTCATACCGTGACATTTATTGCCAATTATACCTCAAACGGGACATTTGTCAATACCCCGGACCGGGGCATTCCGGCTGGGCGAACCTTGATATTGACCCGGCCATGTGCTAAGCTTCGCGGCGCGGGCGGCTGTGCCGCCTGCGTTTGCTTGTATCGGAAGCGAGAGGTATCCCACCGCAGAGGAGGCGGCATGTATCCCGCACTGAGCCCAGGCATGATAGGCGCCCGACTCCCCTTTGAAGAGGGCGCGAAGCTGGCCGCGCAGGTCGGCCTAAAGGGGATTGCGGTGGACATGGGGGCCGCCGCAGAGGACCCCGAGAGCGTCCGGCGAGCGCTAGAGGTCAACAAGCTATCCCCCGCCTCCTGGGGGCTCCCCGTGGAGTTCCGGGGGGATGAGGAGACCTTCCGCAAGGGGCTGTCGGGCCTGCCGGAGGTCGCCAAGACCGCGAAGCTGATAAGTGCCCCGCGCTGCTCGACCTGGATTCTGCCCTTCTCCGACGAGCGGCCCTTCGAGGAGAACTTCGAGCTGCACAAGACCCGCCTCCGCGCCTGCGCCGAGGTGCTGGCCGAGCACGAGTGCAGGCTGGGCCTGGAGTTCGTGGGCACCGGAACGATGAGGGAAGGTCACGCCCACGAATTCATCCACACGCAGGAGGGGATGCTCGAGCTGTGCGAGGCCATTGGCACCGGCAACCTCGGACTGCTGCTCGACTCCTTCCACTGGTACACCTCCGGCGGAACCGAGGACGACCTCCACAAGCTGAGCGACGCCCTCGTCGTCGATGTCCATATCAACGACGCGGTGGAGGGGCGGGAGGCTCACGAGCAGATCGACAACGAGCGGCGCCTGCCCGGCGAGAGCGGTGTGATCGACCTCACGACCTTTCTCCAGGGGCTGCAGCGGATCGGCTACACGGGTCCCGTGACACCGGAGCCGTTCAGCCAGAAGCTCCGGGAGATGCCGCCGGACGAGGCGATACGCGCCACCGCGAAGGCGCTGCTGAAGGTGTGGAAGGAGGCCGGCCTCTGACGGCCGGCTTTCGGCTCATCGCGCCGACGTCCGGTCGGCCAACTTCCGACAGAGGCGAGCTTCGCCAGACCCCCTGACCGCTTCACGGTCGCTGCTGGACTGTGCCCGTCTCCCGCGAATCGTACCCGCCCAGGGCGGCTAGCTCGGACCGGAACCGCTCGCCTTCCAGCGCCGCCTTCACCGCTTCCCCGATCCGGCTCGACCACACCTCCGGCCGCATCGCGAGGTCGTAGCGCTCCATGGCCAGGGGCACGAAGTCCAGGTTCCGAGCCCGCGCGGCCGCGAGAATCCCCAGGCCGACATCGGCCGTTCCCGTCTCCACCATCGACGCAACCGCCAGGTGTGTGAACACCTCGCGCCGATAGCCGTCGATCTGATCCGGCCTCAGGCCGTGCTTGGAGAGTTCGCTGTCGAGCAGCACCCGGGTCCCTGCCCCTCCCTGGCGATTGACGAATGTCACCCCCGGCCGCGCCAGATCCTCCCAGGCGCGGATCCCCTTCGGGTCGCCGCGGGCCACCATGAGCCCTTGCTGCCGGTGGGCGACGGTGACCAGCACGACTTCCTCGTCTCCAAAGAGGCGCCGCACGTAGGGCCAGTTGTACTGCCCCGTCTCCGGTTCGAGCAAGTGTGTCCCCGCCATATGGCAGAATCCCTGCTTCAGCGCGGCCAGCCCCGCCAGGCTGCCGACATGGGTCGAGGTCACGGTCAGCTCGGGGTCGGCCGATCGGATTTCGCTGGCCAGCAAGTCGAGCGCGACATCGTGGCTGCCGGTGATCAGCACGGTGCTGCGAATCTCGTGCTCCGGCCGGAGCAGCTCGCACGCCGCCTCTTCACCCCTCTCGAACCCCTCGCTCAGCGCGGGGATGATCAGCAACCCGTCGGCCCGCGCCAGGGCGCTCACGAGGCCGGCTCCCCGCGCGCACGGTATCGCCACCAGGCGCCCGGCGACCTCGCCCAGGTTGACGCGAAGGAACTCCTCGCTGCCAGCGGGCGAGGCGACCTTGCGGCTGACGACGGCCCTCACGCGGCGCCTTTCGGGCACGGGCACTCCGAGCATCTGGCATATCGTCGGGACCACGAACAGCTCGCAACACAGCATGGCCGACACCGGGTAGCCGGGGAGCGCGATCACCGGCTTGCCGTTGACCACGCCCAGCGCGACCGGCTTCCCCGGCCGGATCGCCACCCCATGGACCAGCACCTCTCCCTCCTCACGGATCGCCCTGACCGTGAAGTCCCGCGCCCCGGCCGAGGCGCCGGCCAGCGTCAGCACCAGGTCGAACTCGTCGCAGGCCTTGCTCACCGCCGCGCGAAGCGCTTCGGGATCATCGCCCACGGTCGGCCGGTGGACAACCTCCGCCCCAACTTCGACCAGCCGCGCGGCCAGCATGGGCGAGTTGAAGTCCGGAATCTCGCCCGGTTTCCTCGCCTCTCCCGGCCGGATTACCTCGGCTCCGGTTGGGATGATCGCCACCCGCGGCGCCCGAGCCACTTCCACCTCCAGGACTCCGGCGGCCAGCAGCGCCCCGATGTCCGGAGGCCGCAGCCGGTGGCGCGCAGGCACAACGACTTCAGTCGCGACCACGTCCTCGCCGATGACGCGGGTGTGCTGCCACGGCGACGCGGCGGCCACGATCTCCAGCTCGCCTTCGCCCACCTCCGCCACGTCTTCGATCATGATGACGGCGTCGGATTCCTCCGGGAGCGGGTCGCCGGTGTTCACGTGCACCGCCTCCGCGCCCACTCGCAGCCGCTTGGGCGAGGTCCGGGACGCGCCCGCCGTATCGCCCGCGGTCACGGCGATGCCGTCCATCGCCGCCGCATGGTAGTGCGGGGAGGAGGCGACTGCGAACACGGGCCCGGCGGTCACGCGGTGGCGAGCGCATTCGCTCCGGATCGTCTCGCAGCCGAGGACATTGCGCAGGTCGAGACGCCGGCACGCCTCCCGCCAGATGGCCTGCGCCTCTTCCAGCGGGATACTGCTCAGGTAGATCTCGCGCCGCGGTGACTTCGCGTCGGTGTTCTCAGCCATCACAGCGGTTCGACCTCCACTTCGTCGCCGGTGTAGATTCCCTCGGCCACAGCCGGAATGCGAATCAAGCCGTTCGCCCGCACCAGAGTCGAGATGAGAGCAGAAGGCCCCAGCAGCGGGGTCGCTGTCCATCCGCCTTCGCCTTCCTCAAGCAGCACCGGGACGAACTCCTCCCGTCCGGCCTGAGAGGCAAAGTTCCGCGTCAGCCTGGCGGTGACGGCCTGCGGCCTTGCTGCCCGCTCAGGGCACGCCGTCTGCAGTATCTCCGCCACAAGCTCCCGGAAGATGATCAGGCAGGAAGTCGGATGGCCGGGCATCCCGAAGATGGGGACCTCTCCCACAAGCCCGATGATCACCGGCTTGCCGGGCTTCACCGCCAGACCGTGGACGAGCACCCCCGGCTCCCCAAGGGAGTCGATGATGTCGTGGATCACGTCCTCGATGCCCACGGATGTTCCGCCCGACACCAGCACGAGATCGGCCTCGGCGAGGCCCCGTTTGAGAGCCGAGCGAATCGCCTCTTCATCGTCCGAGACGATCCCCAGGTCAAGTGGCTCGCCTCCGTGCGAGCGCACGGCCGCCTGGAGCGCGGGACCGTTCATATCTCGAATCTGCCCCGGCGCGGCCTCGGCGGTATGAGGCACCAACTCAGAGCCAGTGGACAGCACGCCGACACGCGCCCGCCGCACCATCACCTCGGCGATGCCCAGTCCGGCCAGCGCCGACACATCTTGCGGCCGCAGGCGATGCCCGGCGGCGAGTATCACCTCCCCGGCCCGCACATCATCCCCCCGCCGCACCACGTTCTCTCCCGGCGCCACCGGCCGGAGCACCTCTACCGTGTCTTCGCCCCAGGGCTGCGTGTGCTCGACCATCACCACCGCGTCCGCGCCTGCGGGCAACATACCTCCGGTGGGAATGGCGGCGGCCTGTTGGTGGGACAGCGAGACCGTCGGCTCCTCCCCCATCACCACCTCCCCCGCCAGCTTGAGGTAGGCCGGCAGTCCCTCCGACGCGCCGAAGGTGTCCTCCGCTCGAACCGCGAAGCCGTCCATGATCGAACGGTCGAACGGCGGCAGGTCGGCGGGGCAGACCACGTCCTCGTCGAGCACGAGGCCGCCCGCCTCGGAGATCGCGGCTGGCCGGGCCCCGAAGCGCCCCTCCCGCAGCCGCGCGGGCAGCGCCTCCCACAGGATGCGGCGGGCCTCTTCGAGGGTCTTCAGTTGGCGGAGTTCGCGGGACATGGCGCTTCGTGCAGGCCAACGTGCCTGCGGCCCGACTTCGACAGGCATCATCCCCTGTCCTATGGTCCGTGTACCACACACTCATCCAGCGACCGGCACGCGCGATCTGACCGGGACCCGCTGAGGCTGGGTACGGGCGGAGGAGGGCCTCGCCCTCGCTCACTGTGCGCCTTTGACAGTGCGGGCCGTAGAGCATAGCATTGTCCGAAAGGCCACCCCGCTGCTGCCTCGACTGTGGGCCTTCATCCCCATAAGGAGGTACGCGACGATGGAAGAACAGCGCTATACTGCTTTGCGGACGATCGCGACCGTGCTCAAAGTGGTGGCCTGGATTCTCCTTGTCTTGTGCGGCCTGGCGTTCGTAGGCGCCGTCATCTACGCCGCCATCCAAACCGAGGCCGAAGCGCTGCTGGTCGCCGTGATGTCCGTCGTCTACGGCGTGTTCGGCTTCATCTACCTGTATGCCGGCGCGGAGGCCATCCTCGTGATCCTGGACATCGAGGAGAACACCCGGCGATCCGGGGCGTTCCTCGCACAGCTCGCGCAACAAGCGCGTCCGCCAGCGCCTCCGCTCGCGCCGACACCTCCGAATGTGCCTTCATAGGCAGGCGTCTCGCCTGAGCCTCGGGCGAGCGCCTCGAATCGCCCGAAGATCAGCGCCGTTGCGGGGAGTGCCGGCAGGCCCTCTCACGAAGCATGGAGCCCCGCCCCGCATCATGTTGCGCGGGGCAGAGCTACTGGTGTCCGAGCGTCATCCGATATCTGGTGGAGCCAGGCGGATTCGAACCGCCGATTCGTCCGTGCGAGGGACGCGTCTTCCCGCTTGACCATGGCCCCACACATGCGGCTGCCCGTCTGAGGAGACAGGCATCAGGCCTGTTCGGCCACCTTAGATGCTACCAGAAGCTGAGGAGGAGCGTCAAGGCAGCGGCCGACGACGGCCAACACGAGCCTGCACCGGCCAGACTAGATGACGCTTTCGTCGGGGCGTGGTTTGGCGGGCCTGGTCGGGTGCTTGGGATGCACGGCGCGCACGAGCTCGATGCGCGAGCCCTTCTCCGCCGGCCTTACCGTGACGGTGCGCACCTCGGTCTCATCCGAGACTGCAAGCACGTAGCGCAGGCCCGACTCCCCCTCCACGGTCTCCGCCTCCGGATGGCCCGGCAGTTCGGCCGAGTAGTACTCGGCCACCGCCTCCCAGGCGTCGACGGTGGAGAGGCTGGCGGAGGCGTATTGCACGACCCGCTTGCCATCTCCGGCGGCGACGTCGTAGGCGAGGCTCTCCTCGATCTCAGCCCCCGGATAGAATGGCATCTTCAGGTCCTCCGGCGAGGCCGAGTCCGAGTACGTGACCGTCACCGGAACACGGCCCAGCTTCATCTCCTCCTCGTGCGAGGAGAGATACGGCGCCGCCACTGCGAGGTAGAAGGCACCCAGCAGCAGGCCGACTGCTGTCAGGACGAGCACCGCCCGGCCCGGGCGTCGCGCAGCAGTTCTCATGTCGTCCCTCCCACCGGGTGGATGGTAAGGCTCAGTCGAGGTAGTCGCGCAGCTTGCGGCTGCGGCTGGGGTGCTTGAGCTTCTTCAGCGCCTTCGCCTCGATCTGGCGGATGCGCTCTCGAGTGACCTTGAAGATGTGGCCGACCTCCTCCAGCGTCCGCTGATAGCCGTCGTCGAGGCCGAAGCGAAGCTTGAGGACGTCCCGCTCGCGTTCGGTCAGCGTGTCGAGCACGTTCTCGAGCTGCTCGCGCAGCACGAGTGTGGAGGCCGCATCGGCCGGCGACACCGCATCCTGATCCTCGATGAAGTCGCCCAGGTGCGAGTTATCCTCTTCCCCGATCGGCGTCTCCAGCGACAGCGGCTCCGGCGCTATCCGGAAGATCTCCGTCACGCGCTGAACCGCCTTCTGCCTATCCTCGGCCGTCTCAAACGGCCCCTCCATCTCCTCCGCGATCTCTTCCCAGCTCGGCTCCCGGCCGAGGTGCTGATGGAGCTGCCGTGAAATCTTCACCAGCTTGTTGATGGTCTCCACCATGTGGACCGGGATGCGGATGGTCCGGCCCTGATCGGCGATGGCGCGGGTGATCGCCTGGCGGATCCACCACGTGGCGTAAGTGGAGAACTTGAACTTCTTCCGGTAGTCGAATTTCTCGACCGCGCGGATCAGCCCGATGTTCCCCTCCTGAATCAGATCGAGGAAGGACATGCCGCGGCCACTGTACTTCTTCGCGATGCTCACGACGAGACGGAGGTTCGCCTCGGTGAGCCGCTGCTTGGCCGCGCGGCCCTCGGCCAGCACTTCATGAGCCCACTCAAGTGTGTCCTTGACCTTGGCCGCCGGCACCTTGGCGGCCCTGCCGATCTCGGCCAGGGTCGGCTCTCGCGGGGGGGTGCCGACTTGTCGCCCCGCCAGCGTCAGCACCTTGAGATTCCGGTGCAGCTCGGCGGCCGAGATTTCGAGAATGCCCGGCGCGTCGTAGCGCCCGACGGCGTCCTCGTCCTCCGGAGGCGGGGACTCCTCCTCGCTGCGGGCCTCGGACCGGAACTGCTCCCATACATTTCGGACGAAGAGATCGCGGGACACCCGCCGCAGCTGGAGCCGACGCCGGTAGCGCCGGTACTGCTCTCCCCGCTCGCGCGACTCGGTGAGCGCGCGGTGAAGCTCGGCCTTGCCCACGCGCCGGCCGTCCTCCTCCGGCGCCGCGTAGTCGCGCAGCAACAGCATCTGCTTGGTCTTCAGGTCCTCCAGACAGTGCTGGAGATAGGACTGGACTTCCTTGTGCACCCGTTCGGGAGTGAGCTTATCCTCCGTCGTGCCGCGGGATATCAGGCGCTTGATGATGTGGTCGGTGATGCTTATCTCGGTTTTGAGGTCCTCGTCGGAGAAGCTCTCGATGGCCCGCACGATGTCCTGGAAGCGAGGCTCCCGCCCCAAGGCATTCATGCTGTATTCCCAGACGGTCTGGAGCTTGGAGAGAATCGTGGCCCGCTCAAGCTGCTTCGCCAGCTCCACCTCTTCCGCGGGGGTAAGGAGCTGGACGCGCCCGATCTCTCGCAGGTACATCCTGACCGAATCATCGGGGGGGATACCCTCGACCGCGGGGATCTCCTCCGGCGCATAGGCGACGGCCGTGCGCGAGCGACTCCGACGCTCGCTCGTCGACGCTTCGGAGCTACTCGTGTCTTCCGACTTCTCGACGACCTTGATGCCCTCGTCCCCCACCATCTGCAGAATGTCGTCGAGCTGATCGGGGTCCACCTGGTCCTCGCTCAGGGTGTCGTTGATGTCCTCGTAGGTAAGGACGTTACCCTGTTTACGCCCCTGCTCCAGGAGCTTCTGGACCTCTTCGGACTGCTTCAGGTCACGCCGTTCCCGCATACTCCACCACCAGATACTGGGCTTCGACACCCTCCCCTATTGCGCCTGCTCTGCTTTGCACCCCACGGCGGCGGCAGCGGCGCCCGCCGAGCCAAGCAGGGGCCTGTGTCCCTTCCTAGCCATTTCCCACGATCCTCTGCCCGGCCAGCGCCGATCGCCGCCGAGCGACCTCCGCCAGCTCCTGGCGGAGGGCCTCCCTGTCCTCGTCGGACACCGCCTCGCCGAGTCGCTCCTGCAGCCTCCGCTGCTGCCGGCCGAGCCTCACCTCGAGCAATCGTCCGACCGCACTGGCCAGAAACTC
>JALGXV010000035.1 GCA_029821885.1 Candidatus Hebobacteria bacterium | reverse complement strand
GTCCGGTCGCGGCGTCGAGAGCGTACAGATTCCCGTCCAAGCTACCGACGTAGACTGTCGTCGCGGATACGGCAGGCGAAGATGATACCTGGCCCTTTGCCTCGAATCTCCACTTCTCCCGGCCGGTCTCGCCGTCCAGCGCGTAGAGGTTCCCGTCATCGCTCCCGATGAATGCTGTTCCCGCCACCACGGCGGGGGAGGACGTTATCTGCCCCTCCGTCTGGAACTGCCACCTCTCTTGCCCGGTCTCCGCGTTCAGAGCGTAGACACAGCGATCGTAAGCCCCGAAGTAGACTGTCCCATCGATCACGGTTGGCGACGACGAGATGGCGTCACCTGCTCGGTATCTCCACCTTCGCTTCCCCGTCTCGGCGTCCACGGCGTAGAGGGTGCTGTCGAGGCTGCCGAAGTACACGGTGCCCCCGGCAACGGCCGGGGAGGATGTTATGGAGCCCTCCGTCCTGAATCGCCACCTCTCGGCGCCGGATTCCATGTCCACCGCTCGGAGATTCTTATCCCGGCTGCCGAAGTAGATCGCTCCTTCCACCGCGACGGGAGAGGACACTACCCAACCTCGGGTCTTGAAGCTCCACCTCTCCTGTCCGGTGTCAGCCGCCACCGCGTAGAGATTCCCGTCGTTGCTCCCGAAACAGACCACTCCGTCCACGACGGCAGGGGATGACCGCACCGGCCCCGCTGTCTTGAAGCGCCACTTCTCCCGGCCCGTGTGCATATCAAGTGCATACACGCGCCCGTCGATACTCCCGACGTAAACCGATCCGCCGGCCACCGCGGGAGAAGACTGCACCCAGCCCTCGGTCTTGAACTTCCAGGCCAGCTCGCCGCGCGGGTCGGTGGGGAAGCACGTGGCGCCCGTATGCCGTGGGTCGGCGCGGAACATCGGCCACGCTGAGGAGCCCTCGCACATGCTGCGTGAGAATAGGAGCAGCACCGCGGCTACTGCGACAGCTCCGACGCCCATTGCTCTGGTCACTCGCCTGTCCTCCCGCTCTGCCTCTGCAGCCTGCTCGCGCAGACGCTCATGTGCAGTGTCAGCTCCCCTGTCTAGCTACATCCGATTATAGCGTTTTGGCCACCGCCTCACCAGCGCTGTCTCCAGTGAGTACAGAACGGGTTAACTCATACGGCGTACCCCGCTGGAGCGGCGAAGTTCATCCATCCGAGCGATTCCCACTGGTGGCCACACGGCGTAGTCTTGTCTACAACAGGGCGTCATGGGCGTGGCGACACAATGGCAATCTCCTGGGGAGGGGAGGTGACAAGAGATGAGACGAGCGACAGCGATGGTGTTATGGGTGTGTGTTGCGGTGGTTGCCCTGACCTCCGCCGCGATGGCGGTGGAGTCTTCGAAGGAAGCCGCCGCGTGGAGCGGGACGCAGGTGGTCCCGGCGACAGCGGGTGCCGAAAGCGTCGACGACTGGACGACGGTGCTGGCCGGATCGCTGAAGACCGGTACTCCGAAGGACATCTCGGTGCTGTTCACCGCCGAGACGATGCTGGGGACCTACGTGAAGGTCCACACCAAGAAGTCCGCCGGAGGTCTGCTGGAGGTTGACACCGACAGCTCAGAGGCCGCTATAGTGGTTCGGTGCCTCGTCGATGACGTAGAGGCTTATCCCGGCCCGGTGACCTTGGACAGCCGACTCGTGAAGATGAGCGCATTGCTGGGAGAGGCGATCTACACAGACCCGGGAACGGGTGAGCTGCTGAGTGCAGGTGATCAGTGGATCTCCCTCTACGAGCGCACGAGGGCCGCGCATGCCTTCTGTTTCTGCTTGGACGACCTCGGCTCTGGCGAGCACGTGGTCGAGATCCAGGCGCAGATCGTTCTGAGCCCGGGCCCTCATGAGCTCGAGCCGGAGGTCACGGAGGCCTACATAGGTGCTCGGATGATGATCTGCGACGAGATCAACCTGAAGAGCAGACTGTTCCCGCAGTAGAGACTTCGGCAAAGAGGCGGATAGTAGAGTCCTAGCCCTTATCTGCAGCACTATCACAGCACGAACTCCCTGTTCGGGGCCGGCGGTTCTCCGCCGGCCCCGTCTGCGATTGGGCGCTGTCAGTTGAGCAGGAGAAACGCTCCTCCCCTACGTGTTGCGTTTGTCGCGGAGGATGAAGGGGTTCAGCCGGGAGGAATCGCAGGGGGCGGTGCCGCTGCGGGGGACGGCCGGGGCGATGTGGCGCTTCACGAAGTCGAGCGCGGCCTCGGGGCTTTCGTCGAGCAGGACCTCGTGCAGGGCAAGCAGCGCGTCCTCATCGAGCGTGATCGATATTCGGTTCACTAGTCGTTCTCCAGATCTGTATCGCAAGAGGAGGCGGGCACCCACAGCGCACCGGCCGGAAGCGAGGCCGCTCCCGCCCCCCATCCTGCCACGCGGACACGAGTTGTGCAAGCGCGTCGCTGGATTTCTCAGTAGGGCGGAAGCAGCCGCCGCGAGGCGTGGTAGAGCACAGTCGCCGTGAATAGCATGTTGCGCGGGAGCAGGCCGGGCCAGAAGAGGGGCAGCGGGCCCGCGGGCTCTCCCTCTCCTGAGAGCGACTCGGCGAGGCGCTCTCCCAAGCGCCGCATCCATGCAACAGAGCGGGGCCAGTCGGCGAGTCTGTCGAGCCATTCATCGGGGATGGCCTCCGCGCCGAGAGTCGCCCCCATCAATCCCCCCACGATGGCTCCGGTGGTATCGGTGTCACCGCCGAGCAGGATCACCTCCTCCACCGCCTGCCGGAAGTCGGTGGGATAGCGCAGCCAGCAGAACAGGGCGACGGGCACGGTGTGGTTGATGAAGCCGCTGACACCATTCGCCAATCCGAGGGCCTGCGCCAACTCCTGGGCCGTAGCTGCTCGCCACAAGTGCTCGCCCAGCGCATCGATGTTCTCGCGGAGGCCTTCATCGGTGGCATGCTGGCGAAGGCCGGCGAGGAACGCGGGCACATCTTCCACCGGGCCGAACAGCACTCCGTGCTGTGCCGCCAATGCGATCAGCAGCGCGCCCTTCTCTGCGCGAGGGTCCGTGTGGGTGATGGCGGTGGATGCCTTGACGAGTTGCGCGAGCAGCCGGTCATTGCCGGCCGCGTAGGCCCCGACCAAGGGGGCACGCATGGCGGGACCGTTGCCCGCCGAGTAGACGCCGCTCCGCTGCGGCGACCACCCGAGCCAAAGCTTGATGATCGCCTTGAGTGTCGCCAGGCCGATGCCGGCCGGCAGGCCGAGAAGCCAGCCGCGCAGGCGCCGCGAGAGCGAACGGGCAAAGAGCTGCGGGGCACCGTCCGCTTCGAGCAGAGCCTGTGCCACCATGCAGGCGTGCTCGGCATCATCGCTGATCAGGCCGCGGCCGAACAGGAACCGATGCTCGAGCGGGGCGGAACCGAAGAGGCGCAGCCCACGCTGCCGAGACAGCCCCTCCCGCGGCAGCCCGAGCGCGTCGCCGACCGCGGCGCCGAGGAGACATCCCACCAATCTGTCGGCAGTAGGTCCGCTGCGATCCTGTGTGCCGTCCATCGACTACCTTCTGTTGGCATGGGACGAGCCCGAGCGACCGGCCGCGCCCCCATCCGGATTCTACTGCAACTCGGGAGATCGTCAACATTGGCGGAGAGCTCGAGCCGCGTGTGGCGTCCAGTTCGCCGGGCGGCCACGAACTACTCGCCTGGTCGCCGCGTCTAATCCACAACTCGACTGTCTCCAGAGGGGGCAAGATGCGACGATCTCGTGCGGTGACGGTGCCTTCTGTTCTCGTCCTTTCTATCCTGTTTGCGGCCGCCCTGCTCAGCCACGGCTGCGGCGGGTCCAGCGTGAAACTGGGGCCCAAGCCTGCCATCCACTCCGGCCAGGCGGTGGACCAGAGCCAGAGCGTGGACGAGATGCGCGCCTGGCTGGAGTCGCTTAGCGGCGAGGACGCCAAGAAGCTTGAGGAAACGGGGAGGGTCACTTTCCCCTACCAGGACCTGAAGAGGTCTGATCCCGCGCACTCCCAGATCGTAGATCGGTACGTCAAGACGCTGGCGGCAAGCCTGGCCGAGGGAATGCGAGCCCAGGGCATGCAGGCTCCCCACTTCGATGTCCAGAGAGTCTCGTTCATCCGGGAGGCCCCCGGAGCGTACCAACTCGAAATCCGATGGGCTCCGAACGGAGGCACGAAGGTCGCGCTCTCTGACCCGCTGTAGGCGGACCTTCGTCGCGCTGGTATGTGGCGGAGCCGCGCCGGAAGACACTTGGTTGATATGCAGACAGGGGTCTGCATGGACAAGCCGAACGAACACTGTGGAGGCCCCCGGCGTTGCCGTTGGGTCTCTGCGGACCACACTCACGCGTGTCCCAACTCAGTGTGGGCCACGCTAGGAGGTCACCTGTCATGCAAGTAGGAGCACGACTCACTTTGGCTGTGGTGGCGGCGGTGGTTGTCGGACTGCTCCTCGGCAGCACTCTGCTCAAAGCAGAGAGTCCGGTCGTCAGCCCTCCCGGCCGCTACCAGATCGCCAACTTCAGCGGCGTCGGGCTGAGCGTCCTGGACACGCACACGGGCGCGGTGTGGAGCTACAGGATCGTATCCAACGGCCCGGGGCCCTGGCGGGTACTCGCGCCGCCCATTCCGCAGCAGCGCCCCGCGCCCTAGGGGCGAACGGGCTCCGGGCGGGTTCCGGCTCTGATGGTCTGGCGATCGCCTGAGGGCGACGGTCAGGCGAGCTTCAACGCGGCTGAGACCGCCTCGGCGATTCCTTCCTTAGGGGCTTCGTAGCCCCAGCCGATCTCCTTGCCGTTGACGAAGATGCCGCGGGGGAGTTGGTAACGCAGGAGCAGTTCGCGGTCCTCGGCGGGGAATTCGTGCAGCACGACTGCGTCGCCGAAGTCGGCCGCCACCTCGCGAACGCGCTGTGCCTCGATGTCACTCGTCTCGCAGAACGTGTTGTAGAACAGGTCGATGACGACCTTGCCGGGCACCGGGACGAACCGGTAGCTGCGCTCGAGGAATTGCGGCGGCTGGGCGAGCGGCTCGAAGCTCTTCCAGAGGAGGGCATCGTTGTCCCGTCGGCACACTGGCGAGTAGCCGATCCTCTCGAAAAAGGCGGCCGGCATGAACCAGAAGTCGTGATAGCAGGCGGTCGTCACGATGCCCTTGCGGCCCTGGCGGCGGGCCTCCTCCTCGGCGGCCTCCATGAGGGCCCGCCCGGCGCCCTGTCCCTGCGCATCCCGCACGACCCACACACATGGAACCACCGCGAGGTCATGCCCGACTGGGCCGCACGGAGACACCTCGATCGGCATCACGTAGACAAAGCCAATCTGCTTCCGATCGCTGTGGGCTGTGAACACGCGCAGTCCCTGCCCGCGCATTGAGCGCATCCACTCCAGTCGCCTCTGGCCGCACTGGTCGATCTCCTCCGACTCATTCACATGGGAGCAGGTGGAGACGAAGTACTCGTCCTCAGGGCTCATCTCTCGCACTGCTGGGGTAGCCATGTCGTGCCCCTCCATAGCGTCCACGACCTCACCAGCTAGCGTCTTCTCCGCGGGGATGCGCAAACCTGCGCTGGTGCGGCGCGCCGGTGCGGCTCCCCGACGGCAGGGCCGCTATACCATCCACCAATGCTCGGGACTGATCGATTTGAGCGAGAAGGCACGCTGGCCCTCGGGCAGCGATGCGAGAAGCTCCCGCGCTTTGCGCCCGATCGCATCGGCCGCAAGCTCGACGTTCCGCTTCCCCACCTGTGCTGAGGCGTGCTCCCTCGGGTCCAGGCCGCCGATGCCGTGCGGTGGCTTCATGTCGAAGTTGATCGGCCCCTCGCCGAGTTCGGAGATGTCCACCTGCTCGGGATAAAAGAACATCATATTGGAGGTCTCCCACTTGGCGGCGTGATCCGTGTCTGACTCCTCGCTGTGGCTGAGAGTGACCTCCCACAGCCCGGCGCCGGCGACGGTGCCGTCGGCCACGACGGGTTCGAGGGCGGCGTTGATGAGGTCGATCTGTCCCTGGATGTTGTGGCCCGAGACACCGATGATGACGCGGAAGCCCGTCGCCTTCAGGCGTTCGAAGAGCTCCGTGACCACGGGCAGCAGATGCGCCCGGTCGAAATCGGCATGGAGATAGACCGGGGGGTATACGACGCCGCCGTACTCCTCGGCGCACTTCACCAGGATGCCGTGAGCCTTCAGAGCGTCGTTGCCCAGCGGGAGATGTCGCCCGTGCCACTCGATGAGGCCGAACGGCACGTATACCACCGGGAACTTGCGAGCGGCCTCCTCCAACTGGCCCGGTCGCATGAACTGCATCTGCACCGTTGTAGACAAGCGCGCATCCATCGGCATCTCTCCTCAGGCAAACGGCGGGCCCACCGAATCACAACGGGTTGGCCTCACCGGCAGACTGACTGTTCCCCGGTCCGGGTCGGTCGCCTGCGGGAGCGCTGGCCGCCACTGATGCTCGGAGCCGGCCCGGCTGGGCCGGCTCCGGCTATCGCGCCGTGTGCACCTTGCGGGACCGGGGCTATGTCGTCAGTCCGAACGCCCTCGCGACATAGACCGCCATCTGGTCGCGGGTGACGAGGATCTCGGGATGGTAGTAGCCGTCCTCGTATCCCTGCACCACGCCGCTCTCCACGCAGTACTCGATGGCCGTGTAGGCCCAGAAGGTGTCAGGGACATCGGGGAAGTCCCGCGGGTCGACCGGCGTATAGTCGGCGAGGCCGGCCTCGCCCTCGGGCGCCACCAAAGCGCGGGCCACATACACCGCCATCTGATCCCGGGTCACATCGAACTCGGGATGGTAGAGGCCGTCCTCATATCCCTCGACCACGTTCTGCGCCACCGCGTACTCCACATGGTCGAGCGCCCAGAATGCCTCGGGCACATCGGGGAAGGTGGGGGCGCCGGCGAACTCCGGCACGCTCTCCTCCCCGCCGGCCAGGGCGCGGGCGATGTAGACGGCCATCTGCGCGCGGTCGACACCGGCAGAGGGGTCGTAGGTCCCGTCCCCGTAGCCGCCCACGATGCCGGCGTCGGCGCAGGCGCTGACCTCATCGTAAGCCCAGAAGTCCGCTGGGATGTCCTGGAAGGGCACGATGACCAGGTGCACGACCTGTGCAGTCCCGATATCAGTCACCCAGCACGACCCGTCGGCCGGGTTGACCGAGACGTCCATGGGGTGGCTGAAGCCCTCTCCCCGCCATAGCTCGGCGCCGTCCGCGGCGAGGAGAAGCACGTAGCCGCCGCAGGGACTCGTCACCCAGCAGGAGCCATCGTTGGGATCGGCCGCCAAGAAGGCGAAGAAGTAGAATTCGCCAGCGCGGCAGAGCTCGGTGCCGTCCGCGGCGAGACGCACGACCTCCCCGAGACCGCACTCATCCTCCGGCACAGTCACACCAGCGGGATCGACGCCTGCGCTGTTGTTGCAGTCGGCCACCCAGCAGGAGCCATCCGCTGAGTCGACGGAGACGGAGGACAGGTCTCCGAATCCGCTTCCCCGCCATAGCTCAGATCCATCCTCCGCGAAGTGAACGAGGTCTACGGCAGTCACCCAGCCGGAGCCGTCGGTCGGGTTGACGGAGACAGCACCGAAGCTCCGCGGCTCGGTGTGACGCCACAGCTCGGTTCCGTCCTCGGCCAGGCGCACCACCTGGAGCGCCAACTCGGATCCGTCGGAGCCGCTTGAACTGTGGTCACCGACCCAGCATGAGCCGTCGGTGGGATTGACAGAGAGCGATAGCGGCCGGCGGAACTGGCTTCCGGCCCAGAGTTCGTTGCCGGTCGAGTCCAGGTGGTGCACTGTCCCGGGCATCCTGGAGTCGAAGCCTCCGTCCTTGCCGACCCAGCACGAACCATCGCTGGGGTTGGCGGACACGCTCAGCGGGTGGCCCGACCACATGTCCGCGCCTATGCCGCGCCAGAGCACCGCGCCCTCTTCGTTCAGGTGCACAACCTGCGTGCCTGAGAGGTCGGTCACCCAGCACGAGCCGTCGGCGGCGTCCACGGACACGTGCTCGGGTCGACTGAAGGCCGGCATGCTGCGCCACAGCTCCTCGCCCTCCGCGCTGAGGTGAACCACGTGGAAGTTGTCGGTGACCCAGCAGGAGCCATCAGCGGGATTCACGGAGACCGAACGCGGAGTATAGAACCCCGCGCCGCGCCAGAGTTCAGTGCCGTCCTCGGCCACGTGTACTACTTGCTGGTGGAGTCCCCCGAGGGCCACCCAGCAAGAGCCATCCGTGGGGTCTACGGAAACCGCCAGAGGTGTGGAGAACCCGCCCACGCGCAGCAGCTCAGTCCCGTCTGCGTCGAGGTGCACCACTTGGCCTGGCGGGGGCTCATCGGGCGTCACCCAGTCCCACCCCCCGCCAAAGTGGGTCACCCAGCAAGAGCCGTCGGCGGGGTTGGCGGCGACTCTCACGCCGCCCTCGAAGCCGCTTACCCGCGCGAGTTCGGTGCCATCGGCCGCGAGGTGCATGACATCGGAGACGCCGTCAGAGGCCCACACAGAGTTGCCCGCCGGGTTCACAGAGATAGACCTCGGACCATGGGCGAAGTCGCCCCCTCGCCAGAGTTCGGTCCCGTCCGATGCCAGGTGCACTACCTGGGCACTTGCCTCGTCGCAGACCCAGCACGACCCATCCACCGGGTTCACGGCGGGAGCATAGGCGGTGCCACCTCCCCAGACAACGTCTGGCATCCCGGCCCAGTTGAGAGGCGCGCGGGAGATCTCGGCGCCGCTCTGATCCAGGTGAACCACTGTCCCCTCGGATAGGTTCATCATCCCGGCCCAGCAGTCCGAGAACTCGATCACCCAAAGGGAGCCGTCGGTGGGGTTGGGCGAAACACTGAACGGATTCGAGAGTCCGCCGACCTGGCTCAGCACTGTCCCGTCGGCCGCGATGTGCAGTATGCCCGAGGCGGCCGCCACCCAGGCCGACCCGTCAGAGGCGTCGACCGAGACCGAGCGCGGTTGCCCGAGGGGGCTCCGCCAGGCCTCCACGACGTCGATGGCCAGCGCCGGGCCGGCCCACACACAGACCAGTACAGCGAGCACAAGATACAGCAGCAGGCGAGTTCCGTTCATCTCACATCACCTCCGCACTTCGGTTGGGCGGGATCATCCCCGTCCCGCCCGCCTCCGCCAGAGCCTTCCGCTCATGCAGAAGGTAATAGCAGATGAAGCCGCGGGCCGCTGGGCCCAGCGGAGGGCCTATGACGATGGAAAAGAGCTGCTCGCCTGCCGATCACAAGGGGATAGCTCAGGGGAAACGACAGTAGAATCTAGCACCCAATGGCAAGCGTGTCAAGCCGCTGGGGAGTGGGTGCTGGGCGTAGTCGTCCCATTGGTGCCCCCTCTCCAGAACGGGCATGCGCACCCGTCGCCAGCGAGTGCGCACGGCCCGACGTCGAGGGAGATGTGAAGGATCTCGAGTTATCCTTTGCTCGTACTGCCTTCACTCCCGGCGTGTGGGAGCCGACGACGCTCAGGGCTCCCAGAGCAGCGAGTACTGCCCCAAGTCATCATTGGTTACCTGGATCACCTCGTCTGTGTTCAGATCGTAGATCCAGACATCCACTTGCTGTCTGTGGTACGGCCCAGACGGGTCGTATGGAAGTGCCGCCAGGAACGCGATCTTGTCTCCTCGCGGCGACCACACCGGACTGACTGGCCCGGCCCAATCCCGTGCCCACTGCACCCAGTCATAGTCTGGGATGGCTGCGAGCTCCTCCTCCGTCGGATGCACGGCCTCCACTTCTGCGTCGACGACGAACTGCTGCAAGAGCACCTCCGGGTTGGAGCCATCGGCGTCAGTTAGCAGAAGCTGCCGCCACACTCCTGGCCACCCGTCGAGTTCCCCGCGCTCGGCGGCCGAGCTGATGATCTCAGTGCCGTCGGGAGAGAACCTTGCGCCGTCCCCTACATTGGGGAGCATCCCGAGGTCGGCGCCCTCGAGGTCGACCAGCATGATGGGCTCCCCTAACGTCTGCCCACGGACATACGTGGCGACGAGCAAGTGCCTGCCGTCTGGCGACCACGTCGGCTCCCAGGACGTCGGCCCCCCTCCTGCGATGAGTGGGTGTGCCTCCGATCCGTCCGGATACATCACCCAGGCATGGAAACCGGCCTCGCACGGCAACTCCCCTGGCTGTGGGTCGGCATGCTTGAACGATATCATGGTGCCATCCGGCGACCATTGGGGGCCACAGTTCACACCGCCGAGCCCGGCCGCCGCCGAGACGTTGAGAAATGGGTCCAAGAAATCGACGGTCCCGCCTCCGGCTGATGGGTTGGACAAGGGCGCGCCGTCCTTGCGCGTCCTCCAGATGTGCTCCTCAGCCGGTGGCCAGTCATACATCGCGCCGTACACCCACTCCTCACCTGATGGCGACAGATCCGCGTCGGCTGACGGAGCCTCGCCAATCGATATCCCGCCCGGCCTGAGCACGTGACGGATCTTGTGCGTCACGATGCCAGTCAACGGCGTCTCCTCTGCGCCCGAGAAGTAGAGAGTCCCCTCATCTGGGAGCCAGAAGATCCCTGTCGCCAGTGCGCCTCCCGCCAGCAACAGCACCGCCAGGCCTGCGATGAGGGCCGTCAATCGGCGTGATCGCCTCGGCCTCGCCGTGCCCACGGCTGCCTGCGCCCGCGCCTGCCAATCGTCACTCATCTTAGGCCGAGCCGTCGCCAACAGCTCTGCCACTTCGCGGTCAATCTGCTCTTTCTTCATCGCTCATCGGCCTCTCTCGGGCCTTCTTCCTGGCCCGGTGCAGAATCGAGTGGATGGCTCGCTCCGACCGGCCCACGATTCGCCCGATCTCGCCCGCCGTGAGCTCGTCCACACAGTGGAGGACAAGCACCTCGAACTCCACATCCGTAAGCGCCTTGGCAATTCCCACCACCTTCTGCCGTGCCTCAAGGCGCGCCGTGCAGTCACTCTCGATATCAACATCATCCGCAAACCCGGCGACGCTCTCCAGCGTCACCTGGGCCGAAGCGGGTATCGACTTCCTCCGTCGCTGCCGACGCAGCTCCAATTGCACCTGTCTGCGAGCGATCCCGTAAAGCCACGCCGCCAGCGTCGAGCGCCTGGGATTGAAGCGCCGGATGTTGCGGGCCCCCTCCGCCAGGGCCTGGATGACTATGTCCTCGGCGAGAGGTCCGTCCCCCACCAGCAGTGCCGCCGCGAACCGATGCAGCCGCGGCCCATACCTCCGGCACAGCTCAGAGCTGGCCGCGGCCGACCCCTCCCGCAGGGCCGCCACGAGAAGGCGGTCCTCCTCGGCAGCGGGCACATCGAGTGCTGCTATCGCGTCATCCCCAGCCACTGACCTCGGCTCCCTCCCGTGGGGCATGGGCCCACCTCGGCGCATCGGAGCGAACCATCCCACCCTCTACTAATGCGAAATCACCGGCCAGTGTCGCGCCGGGCGATCAAGCAAGTCGAGTCCGGTAGAATCCGTATCCCACCTCGCGACATGCCTCGATCGTCGTATAGTACGGCGTGTCACACACATCGACGAAGCCGATCTGGCCATTGTCGCCGTCGCCGCGTGCAGGCCCTCTTCCGCCTCGGCGGACAGCGCTGCGGCTTCGCTCACTCGCCGCGGTCGGCCTCACTGGCCTCAATCTTGGAGAGCGCTCGGCCCACTTCATCGATGGCGAGGGCATACATGGCCCGGGCGCGGGTGAGGAAGCCGGCCACCTGCACGCGCTGGTCTTCGGATGGCTTATCCTCGAAGGCCCTGCGCAGATAGTGGGCGGCGGTCAACGCCTCCGCCTCCTCGAAGAAGTGGTTGCCGGCCATCTGCAAGTTCGCCTTTGCCTGGGGGTACTTCTCGGCCAGTTCCTCCATGAACTGCGAGGCGGCCCGCCGGGTGCTGGGGAGAATCGACAGCGGATACCGATCGTCCGGGACGCCCTCCTGCCCCATGAAGTTCCCGAGGTAGCGGTAGGCATTGATCCAGAGATCGTAGCACTCCAGCCCTCGGTTCAGTGGCTTCTCGGAGCGCTGGTGGGCGTGCGCGACCGCCTCCCTGAGGGCGGCAAGCTCGGCCGCCCTCGCGTCGAAGTCGCCAGTCTTCTCCCCGATCAGCAGTGCGTACGGCCCACCGCCGATGGCGGTCGCACCGAGGGCCCGCATCTCGTCCGCGCTGGCGTAGTCGTCCACTCCAGCATACGAGCCGCGGCCGTAGAGTTCGCCCTTCTCCTCGTCGAAACCGCAGACGACGTCGTACTCCCACACCGTGAAGGCCTGCACCAGCAGCGCGGGCCGGCCCGCACGAATCTCGTCTTTGATGCGTGTCAAAGCCCCTCGCATGCGCGCCTGACGTTTCACGTCTCCGCTCCCCGGCAGCGACGCACCCGCGTCGTACGCGCCGCCCACCGAGAGGTGCTCGGCCTTGTATCCGAACAGCTCGACCAGTTCGACCGGGCTCATGGCAGAGGAAGACGTCGGCGCGCAGGGGCAGGGGCCCGCGATGCGGAAGGCCGCGCCGGATATTCCCTGCACATAGGCCGGGGAATAGGACTCTCCCCGATAGGACAAGATCACACGGACGCCCTCGAACAAGGGCTCCACCACCTGGTAGCGGTCAACACCTTCGAGAACGACGCGGCTGCCTGCCGCTGCTTCCTTTCCTTGCGCCGGCGGCTCGCCTGAAGTACGGCCGGAGATGATACATGCAAGCGCCAATACAAACCCACTAGTCCGGATCCAACCCATATTGCGCCTCCTGTTCCGCTCGCCGATCCAGCTAGTTCATGCGTGCTGCCAACCAGTGCTCTTCGTCGTCACACTGCTCGTTCCCTCGGGCTCTGCGATGGCCCAGGAGACGAGAAGGGCGGCCGCCTCAGCTGCTTGGCTTCACGCTCCGACAGTGACGGCACGCCGGCGGCACTGCTCTCCCGGCGCTGAACGCCTCGCTTTGCGCGACGAAGGCCGGGTCGCCGACCACCTCCGCCAGCCGATCCTCGGTAACGTTGCCAACCGCGGTGCGGCCATCGTAGTCGAGATGGCAGAAGGTGATGGCGCCGTTGGCGAGCACGGCCAGCTCCTCGCCGAACCACCGGCACGAGCCCGAGTCGGTCCCCTCCTCCCGCCACATGCGGCGCCAGTTGCCTATCTGCCGGATGTTGACCCGCACCCGATCGGCCACCGGCATCGGCCCGGTGTTGGCCGGGGGGTCAGCGGCGAAGGCCTGGTGGACTCCCGACAGGTCGGCCTGGGGGAGGAGAGCGAAGATGGCGGCGACGGCTTCCCTGACCTCCTCGGCCGAGGCGTAATCTGTGAAGTACAGATCCTCGGGGTGCTCGGGATCGGACCTCCTGATGCCTACGGATACGCGCACTGCAGGCCCGCCGTCGTCGGGCCGCTCGGCGGCGGACGCCACCGCCTGCTGAATCCCGCCCAGGTACTCCTCCCAGCCGATGGGTGTGCGCCGCACCTCTTCGTAGGCTTCTCGTGTGATGGTCTGCATGCTGATGAGGAGCTCATCGGCCTTGGATGCAAGCACACCTGCGATGACGTCCTTAGTGAGCGCGCCGCCGTTGGTGAACAGGACCGGCCGCAGGCCGGCCTCAGCGGCATGATTCACAATCGGCAGCACCTCCGGGTGGAGCAGCGGCTCGCCGAGGACGTGGAAGTAGATCGTCTCGCCGAAGCCGAGCTCCCGGAGCTGGTCGATCACGCTGAAGGCGAGGCTTGGGTCTAAGTCGCCTCTGGGGCGCTGTGAGATCCCGGAGGCGCAGAATTGGCAGTCGAAGTCACAGCGGTTGGTGATCTCAAGGAAGAAGCGATCCCAGTTGTGCGCGGCCAGAGTCATCTCCCACCATTGCCAGCCAGCATCGTATAGACGACGCGGCCGGGCTGTCAAGGCAGCGGCTCGCCCTGGATGCGGCCGGCGACCAGCATAGGCCCGGAGCAGGCCGTAAAAAGGCATTGCATAGCGGAGGTCGCGCCGCGGTTGACCGGCATTCACGAGCGGTGCTACAGTGCTGCCAGTGCGGGAAATGGCCCCTTCCGATGAATGACGTGGACGAACGAGAACAGGCGAATGGCCAGATACGGGAGGCCGTCGAGCAGGAGGAGACCTTCCTCCGGCTCATCGCCAGCGGCCGGCTGCGCGGCCAGGCCGTCCCCTGGACGAAGGTTCTCGTTCGGCCGGTCGCGCTCGAGCGCGGGCGGAGCCTGCAGTTCTCCTACTTCGACGGCAGGAAGGACATCACGAAGAACTATCGCGCTGACCAGGCGCGGGAGAAGCTGGCCGAGCTCCTTGCCATGCCGTTTCGCCAGTTCCATGTGCAGTCAACGACCGGCGACCTCTACGTGCGGATTACGAAGAAGGGCAAGGTCTCGGTGGCGCGGGCCGGACCCTCTCGTCATGAGACGGAACCATCGCTGGCGCATGATCGCCAGAAGCCCTATGTCCTGCCGGTCGACAAGCCGGATGCCTTCCTCCACAAGCTTGGGCTGACGGATGAGTCCGGCCGGCCGCGGCGGGCGACGTACGCGAAGTTCCGGCAGATCAACGAGTTTCTGAGGCTGCTACTCCAGATCTTTCCACTGGATGAGCTGTCCGGCAGGACTGTCAACATCGTCGACTGCGGGTGCGGAAACGCATCCCTTACCTTTGCCGCCTACCACTACCTTGCCAACATCGAGGGTATCCGCACGACGGTGACCGGCATCGATGCGAACGAGGAGATCATCTGCGGGTGCCGCGAACTGAGAGATGAGCTCGGGTGGGAAGGAGTCGACTTCCAGGTTGCGAAGATCATCGACTTCGCCCCCGCGGTCGCGCCCGACTTGGTGCTGAGCCTGCACGCTTGTGACACGGCAACGGATGAGGCTATCGCGCAGGGCATCATCTGGGGGAGCCGGGGCATTGTCGCCGCGCCCTGCTGCCAGCACGAGCTTCACTCCCAACTGGGCGCGCCGTCGTTCCGGCCGGTGCTGCGCCACGGCATCCTCAAGCAGAGAACCGCGGACATCCTGACGGATGCGCTGCGGGCCTCGGTGCTGCGCATCATGGGGCATCGCACGGACGTGGTCGAGTTCGTGTCACCTGAGCACACCTCGAAGAACCTGATGATCCGCGCGAAGAAGGGGCTGAAGCCGGGCCACAGGGCCTCGGTGCAGGAGTACCAGGACCTCAAGGGCTTCTGGGGTGTCGAGCCTTACGTCGAGAAGCTGCTTGGGGATCAGCTCGCGCGGTATCTGCGCAGCTGACTTACACCGGTCTGCACTGCCCACGGGCCAGTTGCCGCGCACTGGCCGCCACGGGATGCCACGGAAGGGTCACCAGGAGAAGGAGAGCCCACACGTGTGGGCAATACGTATGGCCAGGCGAACAGCCACGATGGCAGCCCGCCTCGCCGTACTGTCCACAGTCCGCCACTACGAGAATGGAGGGAAAGGCATGACGAGCTGCATTCGACGTCCGGTGGACAGACGTGAGAACGAAGGCAGACTCCTTCGGAGCCCTCACGTCTCACTCCCTCTGCTGGTGGCCGTCTGCCTGACGGCTGCGTTCGTGCTGTCTGCGACAAGCACGGCGCTCGCCTGGTGTGGCGGAGTCCATCTGTGGGCAGGGGAGCAGGCTACCTGGCTGTTCAGGCAAGGACTGCCTGACCCGACCTGCATCTCGCGTAATCCTGAGTGGCCGATCTTTCCGGAGCTCCTTCAGCAGAGTTATGGGTGGGACCCGGAGTCCTCTTACGACCCAGGGGATCCGGAGGACAAGACCTGGGTGTACGAGAACTGGGACTGGATCAAAAGGTGCTCGATGAAGGCCGACGATGCCGTTCCGTCCACGCTAAACCACTTCTGGTTGATGGAGGAGGGGCTCCACGACGACCCGGGCTATGGCACGTACAACTCGTGGGAGAAGACGTATTGGCTCTGGATTGCTGCCTGCGAGGCGTGGCACGCCGGCGACCTCGGATGGGCCTACACCAACCTCGGCTATTGCATGCATCACATCCAGGACATGCTGCAGCCTGCACACTCTAACCAGGATCTGCACCCAGGCCAAGGCCTGGTAGGCGGTGACGACGCGATCGAAGAATGGTTCAAGGATGATGCTGCGATAGCCATGTACTCCTGGGACGGCTCCACCGGTCCGCCGCCGGGGCCGGAGATCCCATGGCCTAGTAGACTCGCGGACGACAACTCCGATCTCCTCAACGACATACTCAACGCCGGATATTGGGACGCGGGCTCTTCCTACCCGGTTAGCGATGTGGCGGATTTCCTGGCGCTGGCGGACCCCAGCCTGCCTTACAATATGCAGAAGTTCTTCTACCTGTTGTACTGGGCGAACCAGTTCGGAAACTACTTCGCCTCCGATGACGAGGACGGCGTCTCCAATGACTATGACCCAACCGGATGGCTCGAAGGCTACCCTGGTTTCCCCCCGGCTCTTCCGGGTGGTTCTAGCATCCATGACTGGCATGGGCTAATTGACAACGATGACACGTGCGAGCATGGCAATCCCACGGGCCGGTGCAGGAATGACGAGTGCGACTGCGATGGGGACTTGACGCTGATCAGCACGTGGTGCTACGGAGGGACGTTCAAGGTCTCCCCGCTGCTCATTGACCTCTTCCGCCGCACCGTGGACGGCGTCCCGCCGGTGACCACGGCGGAGGTGACGAGACTTGACGGAGAGCCGGTCGTTGAGTGGAACAACAGCCCGGTCACTGTGCAGCTCATCGATGCCACGGACTACGGGAACCCGGGCTTCCGCGTTTCCAACGTATGGAAGATCTGGGGGCTCTGCGACGGCAACCCGCCGGCCAACTACGACGCGCCGTCCTGGGGGATTTCTGAGGACGGCAAGCACAAGGTTGAGTGCATGAGCACGGACATGTGCGGCAACGTCGAGCAAGACCAGGACATTGAAGTTTGGATCGACATGACGCCGCCCGAGGTCACGTTCCCGGATCTGAGGCCCAACTACCTCACCAGTGAGAACTTCATCGCCACCTGGGTAGCCACCGATGCGCACTCGGGCGTGGCCTCTGAGTATGCACTGCTTGATGACGTGCAGGAAGTGACCAAGGGGCAGGTCATCGACCTCGCGGAGATGGCGGGGGAGCACTGGCTCCGGGTCATCGCCTATGACGTAGCCGGCAACTACGCGGACGTGTTCTACTACTTCGAGGTCTTCATCGACGCCAACTCCTGGGCGAGGCCGGTGCTTGACAGCGACAAGACAAAGGGCAAGGGCATGTTCTGTGCCGTCGAGTTCCCAGCACCATATGACGTGCGTCTCATCGACATGAGCACATGCACGCTCGCCGTCGGGGGCACACTCGACCTCACCGCGGACGATCCGGTCGTCGGAGCGCTAGCCGTCCTCCAGGCCGAGCGCATGACAGGTGTCGGCGATTCCGATGGGGACCATATTCGCGACCGGATGCTGAGATTCGACAAGGAGCAGTTCGTCGCCGCCCTGAGCGGCCAGGTGGGCGACATACCGGCGGTCGTGCGCGGCGGCCTGTTGCCGGATGGCATGCCCCGCTTCCTCGGGGTCGTGACGGTACCCGTGTTCGCTCCTGGAGGGTAGCTCGCGTCGGACGAGACTACGGTGGTAGTCAGGGTCCCCGGCGTCTCAGCCGGGGACCCTCGTGCGTGTCACAGTGTTGTGACGCCGCCTTCCGTCCGCACAGATGCTCGATGGTCGCCTCCGCGCCGGCGACACCAGGCACCTCAATGGTCGTGGGCAGACAGAGGTCGTGGGCTTCGAGGGCCCCCAGCAGGTCCTGCCAGTCGATCGTCCCTTGGCCGGGCGGGAGGTGCTGAGATCTGGTTTGGTCATTGTCGGACACGTGCAGATGCCGGATGCGTCTGTTGAGATCGCGGACCCACGCGCCTTGAGGCAACTCACTGAAGCGATGGATGTGCGCAGCATCGAGGCAGACACCTACTGACCCCATGTCGGTCGCGTCAACGGCGGCACGGACGAATTCAGGTCTGGGCTCGTAGACATTCTCCAGCAACAGCGTCACAGACCGCCCCTTCAGTACCTCGCGCCAGAACACGGCTGTGCGCTCCGCCCACCCACTGGGGTACGACGGTTCCTGCGCGAGGGCATTGAATGCCAGATGGGCGACCATATGCTCTATGCCCAGTTCCTCCGCGATGTCCAGGCACTGTGCTATGCGATCGCGCGTCGCCCGCCGGATCTTCGAGTCTCTGGCGTTCGGGCGGAGGTCCTGGACTGGGGCGTGGAAGCTGACCAGTCCAGAGAGGTCCGGCAGCCGATGTCGATACCACGACATGAGCTCTCTGCAGCGCGATCCATCATCCAGCGTGGCCGCGCTCGACTGCGTAACGGAGAAGTGCCTCTCGCTGGTCGCCGCACACTTGGATGAGGAACTCTCTGATGCCCGGCGCCGGGCTCCTCGCGCTGTCGGATGCTGCAGTCATGTGCTCGCGTCTAGCTCCAGGCCTCACAAAGCAGAGGTGCGTCTCCTGCGCCCCCAACTACTTCGTAGGCTTGCGGCCATTCACCTCCGTCTGTGGGGAGCGGTGACCCGCGAGCCGTGAACGGGCGGGGCCGAGAGATCTGCGGCCGAGCGCCGACGCCACAGAGGGAATGCCTTTCGACGATGGTTTGACAGCACGAGCATCCGTGCTGTGACAATCTGTCAAGAGGAGGCGTCTGCCAGGCGGGGCGCCGGGATGGCCACGTTTCTCGGCCGGTGGCACGGCTCTTCCCTCTCTGGTGAGTCTATGCTACTGTGTGTGCTCCTCTGAACAGGGCGAGGGGATCTCCATGGTCACGCGCAGAGGTATCGCGCACAGCATTTGCTTGGTCGCAATCATAGCTACAGGCTTGTCGCTCGGTCTGACGTGTGCGGCGGCGGCAGAGGAGACGTCGGAGGAGGCGGGCCCACCGCGCGTCGAAGCCGTCGTCGTCGAGACGCCGCCGGTGCTCGACGGTGTGCTGGATGACGCCTGCTGGGAGCAGGCCACCCACATCGAGGGCTTCTGGCGGCAGACCACAGACGCGCCCGAGTTCGAGCGAACCGAGGCCTGGATCTGCTGCGACGACACCGCCATATACGTGGCCTTTCGGTGTCACGATAGCAAGCCGGACGAGATCCGGTGCGACCAGAAGAAGCGCCAGGGCAGTATGGGGCGAGATGACTCGGTGGAGTTCTGGCTGGACGTGACCGACGACGGACAGAGCTTCTACTCCTTCCGAGTCAACCCCGTGGGCACTCAGTCGGACCGCGTGCCCGGCGGCACCAACGAGAAGATCGAGTGGAAGGGCGACTGGCGGGCGGCCGCCCAGACCGACGAGGCCGGCTGGTCGGCGGAGATGGCCATCCCGTTCGAGATCCTCCGTTATCCTCAGGGGCAGACCACCTTCCGCTTCGACGTCTGTCGCCGCCTGGCCCGGGAGGAGGATCGATCCCTGTGGCCGGCCGAGTTCGCCCGGACCTTCGACTTCGATGAGTGCGCGAAGCTGACCGGGGTGCCCACACCGCCGGTGCCCTTCCGCTATGTG
>JALGXV010000255.1 GCA_029821885.1 Candidatus Hebobacteria bacterium | reverse complement strand
GGGCCTGGCGTCATGGCAGCGGAAGGCGACGTAGATCGCCCGGGAGTCATAGCACAGCCAGGCCTCGGTGCGCTCGTGCTCGGGCGCGTCGATCCGCTGCCGCCAGAAGCCGTCCACGTGAGTGGCCTGCTCCCAGCAGGGGTCGTCGAGGACGCCGTCGATGACGGGCGGCTCGGCCACCGCCACCGCCGGGACCGAGGGTGGGCCGGCCACGGCCTGACGCGACTCCTCCGCGGCCAAGAGCGGAGCGGCCGCGGACGCTGCCAGCGCGGCACAGATGATTGCCGCAGGCAGAACGGTGAGTCTCATTCTCATATCGGACACAACCTGAAACCCCTCCTAGCTGGTATCGGCGCAGCTGACGTCTCTTGGCAAGCCCGAAATGGGAACCGCCACAAGCCTGGGTGCCTGTGGCGTCGTGTTCGGTGTGCTGTGGCTGGTGAGGTCAGCCGGTCACAAGGCCTTCAGGCACTGGAGGCGGAGGCGATCCGCGAGGAGCGAAATGTGAGCAACAGCCATGATCGTCGCCACCTCCTTTCACCTGAATTCCCGTACGGAAGTGCGAGTATAGCGGGGCCCCTACCCCTTGTCAACCCCTCGTCTGCCGTCGAAAGAGAGTCAGGGCCCGCGGCGCCGCCGGCCCGCTGTCAGCCGCGGGACTGCCCGCGGCTACAGGCACCAGATGGCCTTGATGGCGAGGCGGCTGACATGCACACCAGGGGCCTTCTGTCACCCAGACCTGGCGGCGGATGAGTTCCATCCCTGGGCGGCCATTCGACCCTCAGTCCCAAGGACACAGCGTCGGAGCAAAAGGTTCACTGGAGCCGGCGTTCGTCGGGCCTACTACAAGGCCTCGAGGACCCCGCGCACCGCGTGCAGCGCTTGCTCCTCCGCCGCGGCCGCCTCCCGCACCAGCACCGCCGCCTGCGCGTCTTCCACGGGAGGCTGCTGCTCGGCCGAGGGTGGCTGGAACGGGTACAGATCCGACACTGCCTCCAGCCGCGAGTGCACGACGGAGTAATGCAGCATCGCCTCCTCCAACGGCCCCGCCGCCCGGCCGAGAAGTGCCGTCTTTGCTTCGCGGAGGAAGTTCACCGCCTCCCGCCGGCATTCAGCCCAGCAGGCCGCGTTAAGGCCCAGGCCGAAGCGGCCCGCGACGCCGCTCTCGAGCGCCTCCGCCCAGGCCTCGTAGCCGGCCAAGCCTGCGCGGTGTTCCACGGCGTCGGGCTCAGGTGTCTCCTGTCCGGCGAACTCCACCGCAAACCGCAGCGCCTCGCCCACGATCTGCTCGGGCGGGGCCGGGCGGCCTGGGCGCACGGTCAACAGGGCGAGCAGGCCGATCTCGCTCGCGCCCGCTTCCCGCCATGGCTTGGGGCCGCCCTCCGGCTCCGCCCCGGGACCGGAGAAGTAGTACCCGACCTCGTCGTAACCGTGGATGGTGTAGAACTCCGGGAGTGCCAGTTCCCACCCGAAGCACGGCCTCCCCTCGTCGATGGCCGCGCGCACCATGCCCCACGCCTGCTCCTGTGTCTTCGGAAAGGCCGCTGCCTCACAGTGCCGCGAGATGCAGGGGCCGTCCACCTCGACCCCCAGGTTCTTCGCCAGCGCCCACAGCCTGCCCCAGTCCCACATCGTCGGGCCGCTCGGGCACAGCTCCTTGTGGATGCTCAACAGAAAAGCATGCCCGCTGCCGCCGTAGAGCCATCCCCAGGACATGTCGATCCCCAGGTGCTCCAGACATCCCTTGATACACCCCAGGTGGCTGATCCAGCGTTGCTGCCAACTGAGCCCGGCCAGCTTCTTCGCCTCTGCCATCTCTCCCAATGCCTCCTTGAGCCTCCCACGCGCATCGTGCAGCCGCTTCTTCACGGTCGTCACCGGCACATGCAGCCTTCGCGCGATGTCGGCGTGAGAGAGCCCATCGAAGTAGTGCTGGTGCACCGGCCTGCGGTATAGCTCCGGCAGCTTGTCCACCGCCTGGCGCACCCACAAACGGGTGATGATCCGGTCGAGTTCCGGCACCGGGCGCGGACCCCGGCTCGCCTCCTGCTCGCGGGCCCGACGGGTGCCCTCCGCCTCCCGCAGGTTGGCCGCCACAGAGCGGCAGATGCTCATCAGCCATCCGCCAAACCGCGCCGGGTCCTGCAGCTGACCGATCCGCTCCCAGGCGCGCACGAGCGTCAACTGCACGCAGTCCTGCGCGGCGTCACCATGTGGCAGCAACTGCCGAGAGAGACGCTCCACCCGCGGCCGGTGGCGTTCCGCCAGAGACGCGAAGGCGGCCGCATCACCCGTGCAGGCCTCCGTCGCAAGTTGTCCGTCGGCGCGCGCCATGACCGATCCTCACCAAGGAGACAGGCGTGAAGCTCGCAAGGTTACCTGGAGTATAGCAGCGGCAGGCGCCCCTGCGCGCACGGCCGCCCTGCAGGCTTCGGCCCCTCGGCGAAGCTCGGGGCAAACAGCAAGCTACCGAAGCAACCACGGGAACACCGCCAGAGCGCGCCTCGGGCGCGTGGGTCAGCCGCCCATGTGCACGGGTCCGGAGACATTGCTGATGGAGGTGCTGCCGCCGCTGGCGTCGATGGTCAGCTCGCCCCGCACATCGGCGACCGCGATGTGACCCCCGGCGCTCTTGGCCGTGACAGACCCGGAGATGTCGGCGATCGAGATACTGCCCCCGCCGGCCTCGGCCGCCAGCACATCACCCTCGACATCGCTGATGCTTATGTTGCCGCCGCCTGTCTTCGCCGCCACGGCCCCCTCCGCATCGGAGACGGAGATGTCGCCGCCGCCGCTCTCGACGGTCAGCTCACCCTCGACATCGCTGGCGCTCACATTGCCGCCGCCTGTCTTCGCGGTCGTGGCCCCCTCCACATCTGAGACCGAGATGTCTCCCCCGCCGCTGGTGAGAGTGGCCTCGCCTTCGACACCGCCGACCGATATGTTGCCGCCGGCAGTGTCCGCCCGCACCTCGCCCTCCACCTTGCTCACGCTGATGTCCCCGCCGCCGGTCTCCGCCTTCACCGATCCTCCGATCTCGCTCACCGAGATGTCGCCGCCGTCGGTCTTGAGAACGAGCTCGCCGGTGAGAGACGACGCCGCGATGTAGCCGCCTTCGGTGTGAGCGCTGATCTCCGCCTCACACGGAATCTCGAACCGGAATGTCAGGTCTTTGGTCGCGTCGGGGTTGTCTGGGTCGCCGAGGGTGAACCTGTGCTGGCCGTCTTCCTGATCGGCCGACCAGGGCACTTCTTTCTCCCACCCGTCGGGCAGAGATTCCCCTTCGCGGACCGGCTTGCGCACGATCAAGCGGAAGGTCTTGTCCTCTGTACCCGCGAGTTCAAGGTTCCCCGTATGGCATGTGATCTCCATGCCGATTCTATCGTCCTCGACCGAGTAAGAGGTGAGCGCCGCCTCCTCACCGCGCTGGCGGCGCCTTTGCGCGAACGGCCGGCGCGGAGGCTTGGGCGGACGAGGAGGCTTTGGGGGCCGTGGGGCGCGCGGGCCGTGCGGCCAGTCGTCCCCCTCCTCCGCGCTGTCCGAGAAGGTCCCGTAGTTGTCCTCGCACTTGTCCTCGAGGATGGCTATCAGGTTGCCGGGGCCGCTCACCGTGCCATAGTTGGCGAAGCTGCCGATCTTCCGCTCGAGGAGGTCCTCTGGCACATCATCGCGCACGATCAGGTGGCCGAAGTTCGCGTAGGAGGTGCCATCTCCCATGCGCTCAAGCAGGTGCTGGCTCAGCTTGGCGGTGGTGAAATTCTCACGGGCGGGATCGCCGACCGCCTGCGAGCCGCCGAACCTGCCGGCCAACCTCCCAACTACATGGCGCTGAACCTGTTCGGCGAGTGAGCGGCCGAACTGGCCCCAGTTCACACTGCGGGGGTGGTGTGGTCCGGCCTCCGAGCCTTCCTGCTCGGCGCCGCCCCGTGCCTCGCCGCGGTGACTTTCCTCGACGGCATTCAGCAGCTCCCCCGCCTGCTCGACGGTGATGCGGCCCTCCTTCAGCATCTCCAGAATCCTCGTCCGTTCCCCTTCCATCGGTCCTCTCCTTCGAGTCGCCTTGGCAATCCGGATGTGTCGGCGCGATGCCGGTCAGTCGGACACTGAGCGAAGCTCGCCCGCCGCCTCCTCTGGGCTCATCTCGCCGGCCTGAAGCCGGTCCAGGATCTCCTGGCGACGAGCGGCGCGGTCCTCCGTGGCCTCGGCCTGCTCCCTTCTCGGGGCATATCCGAGCGCGATCAGGAGGGCGTCAACGCGGGACCTCACAGTAGGGTAGGAGAGGCCGAGCGCCTTCTCCATGTCCCGCAGGACGCCGCCGGAACTCAGGAACACGTCGAGCAGGCGGCGCTGCTCGGGGTCGAGCGCGCAGAAGCGGCAGCCCCGCTCGAAATGCCCGCTGAGGCGCAGATCGCACGCCTCACAGGTCAATTCGGTGACCCGTAGGGGCTGCTGGCAGCCTGGACAGCGATTGATGTCTGTGCTCATGATACTCAGACCTCATATGGTGATGCTAGCAGATCAGCGGCCGGGCAGGAGACACGCTCCTGCCCCACTGGTTCCGGGCCCGCGGACTCACGGGCCGGCACCGCCCAGCTGGGTGAGCACCGTCTGGAGCAGCGTCTGGGCGGCGACCTCACTGGTGGGCGAGTTGTCGTTGGACATGACGGCGAGGCAGATGTTGAAGTCGGGCAGGTAGATCACGCCGCACTTGTACCCGAAGATCCAGCCCGCGTGGCCCCACCATCGGATGCCGTTGATCTCGTTCTTGGCGATGCCGAGGCCGTAGCCGTTCAT
>JALGXV010000034.1 GCA_029821885.1 Candidatus Hebobacteria bacterium | reverse complement strand
CCGGTCGAAGTCGAAGACATGCTTCCGCCCGATAGCACGGTCCCCGTGCCCACGACTCCGGCTGGTCTCGTGGGCGGTCAGTTGACTGAGATGCCGATCTGCCCGTTCGACACCACGACCACGGCTCACGACTACGTGCTGCTGTCGGTGTTGGCCGATGGGTCGATAGGCGTCGCCGGAACGCCACTCAACCCGCAGATCGGTGTCGTCAGCAGTTGGGCTGAGCACTGGTCGAGTGCTCAGTGGCAGACATCTGACACGCACCTGGAGTAAGGACAGTCTTCTGTTGGGGGGCGAGGCCGGCGTGCCTCGCCTCCCAACCGGACTACCACTGAGATGCTACATGTGGATTGTTCCACAATCTGGCTTTCAGCCAAGGAGCAGCGCAACAATGATGGGGACCCCGTTCAGACGGCGCAGCACTGCTCTCTTTCATCGCAAGGGATTCACGTTCGTCGAGCTGCTCGTGGTCCTGCTCATCCTGGCGGCGCTGATGCTCATCGCCCTTCCGCGCTACTTCAGCGCGGTCTACAGATCGAGAGTCCGCGGCTGCCAGGCGCAGATCGAGATCACATCGACGTCGTGTCAGGTGTTCTTCTCACGCAACCACGTGTGGCCGGCAACGGTCGAGGAGATGTGCGAGCCCACCGCTCCTTCGTGGGTGGTCGTTCCACCTCTCACCGAAGTGCCGATCTGCCCGTTCGGCGTGCCGTACGAGTTGATTCCCGTTCTTCAGGATGGCAGTACGGGTAGCGCGCCGACGCCGGGGAATCCGCAGATCGGGGTGACTCTGAACACCTTGGATCACTTCGAGGGCTCGTGGAAGAAGGCTTTCAACCACAGGTAAGGCGCTGAGGACGACGGTGGGGGGCCGCTGACCTCGCGCAGGCATGGGATGTGCGATGGTGACGGCTTTGAGGAAGCGAAAGACAGAGGCGATCGCAGCCGCGGGCAGCGAATCGGGATGGACCCTTCCCGAGCTGCTGGGCGTCATCCTGCTCGCGGCCGTCCTGCTGTTGATCGGTACGCTGTCCGTCTATCGTGGGAAGGCCACGGCGGACGAGCTCGCGTGCCAGGACAACATGCAGGCCATCCACTCGGCCCTCAACATCTACTGGACGAAGAACCGCGATACCGTCACCCAGGAGCATACATACCCAGTTGACCAGGCCGCCTTCGAGCAGTTCCTTCAGGATCCGGCGTACTTCACGGAAGAGCTGCGCTGCCCGGTGGACGATGATGGGACCTATCACTATCAGTACTCTTACGACGCGGCCACCAATCCGGGCCCCGAAGGTATAGCGATTAGCTGTCCCGTGCCATACTCGGGCCACGGATCGCTGTAATGGCTTGGTCCTTTGTCGAAGGGAGTGAGGCGATGATGCTAATACGATTGGAACGCCGCCCACAACGCGGCTTCGCATTTATAGCGGCGTTGATGGTCATCCTGGTCATAGCCATTCTCATCATGGCCATACTGACCATGGCCCTGTCGGGTAGGCTGCTGTCGGGTTCGAGACACGAGTACACGCAGGCCGTGTATTTGGGGGAGGCCGGCGTCAACGCCATGATCGCCGACTGGCGAGCACAGGGAGTGGACAATCCGCCGGCGCAGCCGTACGAAGGAGTGTTGGAGAACGGCGGCGCGGCGGGAGGCTATCATGTGACGTGGACAGCCGACCCCACACGGGATGACTGGATCTATGTGACATCGACAGGGACGGCCAACACCGCCTTCCCCGGCACGGTCTACAATGTAAACCGTACGGTGGAGGTGCGCCTGGACACCGACGGCGACTGGGCTTGGAACCACGTGTACTACTCCGACAGCGATCAGCCCGGCATGGAGCCGCCGGAGTATGCGGTCATCAACGGCAACGGCGACGTGGAGATCGATGGCGAGCTGGGCCTGCCATCGGATTTCACCGACCATCCGAACGGCCCCGGCGGCGGGGCGATGCTGCCATCACCCATGTGGGACAAATGGCACGACTGGGTCCAGCACGACCTGAGCTGCGATCCCGAGACGGAAGAGCAAATCCCGAGGGATCCCGACGGCGATGGTACGCCCGATCCGCGCTGGCCCGACCAGGCGACCTTTGGGGCCATCACGTCGATCTCATTCGACGCGATCCCCGATGACGAGGCGAGCGGCGAGACCGCCGAGCGGCATATGTTCTGGTACGGCTCGTCGGCCTCGGCTGCGCTCGATTCCACGGGCCACGACGCTGACGGCCACGCAGTCAACGACGAGAACTTCTTCATGCCGGACTGGTATGGCGAGTACAACCCGGACGCCTACGTCTGCAACTCGACCAACAAGCGGTTCACGGTCACCTTCGCGGACGGCGAGTTCACGGGCAACTACTTCGTCCACGGCGACATCCATGTGAAGAGGCGGGCCCACGTCCGTGGCACGCTCGTCGCCACGGGGAACATCTACTTCTACGGTGTCGAGAACGCGTCTATCCAGCCGGAGGTAGCGAATCCCGAAGCGCCCTGTGATGAGCGCGTATACTACCCCGCTCTCATCGCAGGCGGCGACGTGCTGGTCCGCGATCAAGGTGTTGGCGATGACGACAGTCGGGAACGCCTTCGCGTTTCGGGCATCGTCTGGGCCGGCGGCAGCTACACCGGGCAGGCCTCGAATATCGAGGGATGCGTCGTTTCTCCCAACGTTAGACTCGGTGGTAACTTCCTGACGCGGTATGGCATATACATCGACGGCTGCGAATACAAGCCGGGGGAGACTCCTCCGCCCTGGTTCCGCGAGCCCGACCGGGGAGAGATGCAGCCGATACCTCGCACCTGGCGCGAGAGGTGACATGAGTGTGACGCCGGCCACAAGGAGGCGGGGGGATCACGGCATGACACTCGTCGAGATCCTCATCGCGCTGACCCTGGTAGCGGTCGTGCTGCTGCCGGTCGTGATCGGGCTGTCGCAGGCTCTCTTTGCCACCGCTGAGTCCACAATCACAGGAGCCGCAACCAGCATCGCCCGCGATAAGATGGAAGAGGTGAAGGCCGACGCTCGACGGCCGACCTTCGACTTCGCGAGCCTGTCCAGCCAGCCCAGAGTCTCGGCCGACCTGAAGCCGGGCGACTCCTACTTCGAGGTCGAGGTGATGGTCGAGACGGTAAGGCCGAACGACGACAGGCGCTCGGGCCTGAAGAAGGTGGCCGTGAGTGTCTACCAGGCCGGGACCGAGAGGCCGATCACGACTCTGACGACGCACTTCACACCGACTGGCATCTAAGGCTATGGACGCACGGCGCGTAATGAGGAATGTTAGAGGTAGAACGGCGGCGAGTGCCTTCACGCTGACGGAGGTGCTCGTGACGATTCTCGTTGGACTGCTGGTGCTTGCGGGAGTCCATCGCATCTTCGTCGCGGGCATCAAGACGCAGAATACGACCAGCCTTCAGACGGAGGTCAATCGGAAGGCCCAGGTGGCCATGGACGATATGGTCTCCAGGCTGCGGGGCGGTTCCGAGGTGATTGACGCCTCGCCCGACAGGATCTGGTTCGAGGATCAAGAGGAGAGAAACTGTCGGTATTGGGTGAACGAAGGCACCATCTATCGCTACTGCGGCGTCGCGTCCGGCAACTACTCGGGCGGCGTCGCCTTGGCGACGAACGTCGCCGAGCTGCATCTGGACTACCTGGACCGGGATGGTCAGCCGGCGGCGACGCCTGAGGCAGCGCACAGCATCCGCGTTCTGCTCCAGGTAGATCGGGGCCTCCACTCGGCCCGGCTGCAGTCCGCAGTGCGTCTGCGCAATAAATAGGTTCGACAAGTAGGTACGAGAGGTTAGGCAATGGCAGTGCAAACAGCGCCGTTTCTGGCAATAGTGCTGGACCCCAGCGCGATCACGCTGGCCGAAGCCCAGTTCGCAGACGCGGAGCTTCGCGTCTCCACCCTCGGAGATATCGAGGCACCCTCCGGGGTGTTCGACGGCAGTCAGCTTGCCGATGGCGAGGCGCTCGGCCGCGCCATCAGTTCCTTCCTTAGCCAAAAGCAGGTCGCGGCCCGAGATGCCGTCGTCATCCTGCCTGAGGGGAGCGCGATCACCCAGCTCATCAAGCTTCCCGCGATGCCGGGCGAGGACATGCTGGGGGCAGTCCGCTCGGTCGCAGAGCGATATGCCATCTTCGCCGAGCACAGCATCAACGTAGCCTGCTCCACCGTCGAGGAGTTCGAGGAAGACGGGAACGCTATGTCCAACGTGCTCCTGGCGGCCTGCCGTTCGGCCACTGTCGACCAGTGCCAGGAGTGCGCTCGCGTCGCCGGGTTCGACCTGCTGTCTGTGGAGGCTGCGCCCGTCACGGCGGCCAACGCCTACCGGAGTTACCTTCCCACCGATGAGGTAGTGGCGCTGGCCGTGGTGGGCAACGTGAAGACCGATGTCATGGTGTTCGACGGGGGAGTCCTGCGTCTGTGCTACACGGCCAACGTCGGCCTGCCGGAGCAGACTGAGCAGGGAGACTGGATGAGCCCGCCGGCCCAGGAGCGGGACGTCTTTGCCCCCCCGCCACAGCTCTACTCCGAGCTGACGCACTGCCTCCGCTTCTTCCAGAACCAGTTTCCGCGATCGGCCGTGCAGCGGGTCATCCTAGTAGCCGATCACCCGAGGGCCGATCTGGTTGCTTCTCACCTGGCCGAGCAGCTTCAGCTTCCGGTAGAGTTGGGACGCCAGGAGGAGGACCTCCGGCTTCCGGAGGAGGTGGACTCGCAGGCAGCCACCAACACGCGCAGCCTTGCCCTGGCGCTCATCAGGGGAGGCGCTCTCTCCGCTCTTCGCGAGAGCGATCTCCTCTTCCCGATCAACCTGATCCCGCCATCGAGTACGATGTGGCGACCGGTGCGACCCTACATTAAGGTCGCTGCCGCTGCCGTGGCCGTCCTGCTGGCGGCCGCCCTGCTGTGGGCATCATCGCTCGGGGGCAGGATCAACAAGAAGGAGACTCAGCTGGCCGGCGCTCAGAGGGAAATCGCCAGACTGCAGCCTGAGCTGGACGCCCTGCGCGCCGCCAAGGCGACCGAGCTGGCATTGTACAGCGAGGTCGAGCGGCAGACCGCTCGGCTTACCCGAGAGCGAGCTGTGCGCTGGTCCCAGATACTTGTGGACGTATCCGATCGGCTTCCGCGGGACATGTGGCTGATCAGACTGGCCTCGCCGGACAGCTCCAGGCTGACTCTCACGGGTCTGTCCACAAACCGGGAGACAATCCCGGATGCAATTGAGCAGCTCGGCAGCTCTCCCTATCTGGAAAATGTGCGCCTTGGCTCACTCAGCAAGGACGATGTCTACTCCCGCGGGTCTGTTGTGATCCGCTACCAGATCAACAGCGCTCTACTGCGCGGGATACAGCCGCCTCCGATGCAATCGTTCGCCCGTGCATCTGAGGCGCAGGAGGTGACACAATGACGCCGCACGACCGCATGAGGCGCTACGCGCAGCTTGCCACTGCGTGCACCATTCTGGTGTGCGGCATGCTGTGCTACTTCCTCCTGGTCTCTCCCCGCATCGGCCGCCTGGATCGCGTCGAGGAGGATCTGACTGACGCGAGCACACACCTGGGCGATATGCGCAAGGAAATCGAAAACGCCAGCATCGCGGGCGCTCCCGGCCCTGGCGAGTCTCGCTACGAGAAGTTCGGCATTCTCGGCGCCGACGAGGAACAGCTGTTCCTCAGCGACCTGATCGACTTCTGCTCGGACACCGACAACACGCTGAACGTCGTGCGCCGCGCCGACACGCCTCGCGCCGCTATGCCGAGGAGTCCGGCGGGGGAGAAGCCAGGCGCTGGAGGGGCCGGTGGTGAGGGAGAGGAGCTCAACGTGCCGCGGCCCATCATACAGAAGGTTCCCCACACGGTGAACTACTCCGGCACGTTCCTGTCTTCTTTCCACCTGCTGCGGAAGCTGGAAACCTACAAGCGTCTGTTGACCGTCGAACGGGTCGAGATCGGGTCGGATACCAGGGACGGCTATCCCCGGGTGAACGGCAACATCACTATAGACCTCTATCTCGTCAAGAACCCGGGCCAGCCGCCCCCGTCTGGCGGCCAAGATAGTGCACCCGCCCGCGAGGTCGCCTCGGACGCCGGCGGCGCGCAGACTGGTGACGGAGGTCGAGGATGAAATACAACAAGAAGGACAAGCCCAAGGTCATCGTGCTGTTCCTCGTACTGATCGCCCTCTGGGCCTTCATTGGCATATACTTCGCTGTCCTCTCCAAGCGGGAGGAGGCGAAGAAGGCAGCCGCGGAGGTCCGCCGCCAGGCTGCGGCCCAGGCGCTGCAGGTGGCGCAGCAGACGACAGGCCAGTCGGCCATGTCGCCTTCGTCGCGGCTCGCCGCGCTCGTCGCACCGGTCGAGCCGCCCAAGGACGATCCGTTCCGTCCTGTCATCGCACCCCGCACCAGTGGCCCAAGGACCTCTCAAGGCAGCCAATCGCGCCCGAAGCCGATCCTGCCGCCGCCGCCGGACGCGACCGGATACCGGAGCTCCAATCTGCATCTGACCGGCGTCATCATCGGGAATCCCTCCACCGCGGTGCTCCGCGTGGGCGATGAGCACTACATCGTGCGCGAAGGGGACTGGCTCGACAGCCAGCTGCGCGTTCACGAGATCTCACAGGAGGGGGTGACTCTCCGGGACGCGCGTTCGACCTACAAGCTGCGCTTGGGCCGCTAGGCGTCACCGAAGAACACGCTTGATCCGCGTTCCTACGGCGGAGCGCTGTCAGTATCAGGAGAAGCGCAGAGATCCTTATTCTCTGCGCTTCTCTTCGGCCAGAGGTCGCTCGACCTTCTCGGAGTCATAGACCAGCCCAATCGACTCCCGCCACATGTCGAGGACATGCATGTTGCCGAGGGAGTCATCCCAGCTCATGGCCGGCGGCGGCAGCTGCCGGTCAGCGATGTGAGCGGCGACGGTCCTTGCCTCGATCGACCATGGGCTTCCCTCCGCCTCCACGCGTATCTCCTCTGGTTCAGATGAGCCATGTCTGTGCACCAGCACCGTGCTTGTGCCGCCCGACTGGGTGGGAATCCATGGGGAGGGCACCAGAATCCAACCCTTGGAGCCATAGATGCGAGCGACGTTCTCCATGTTGACTTGGGCCCCAGTCCCGACCTGCGCGATGACTCCGCTCTCGAACTTGAGGCAGGCGGTTGTGTACTCGTCGACGCGGCTGACGGGGCCGATGTGTCCTACGGCCTTGACCTCCACTGGCTCGTCGAAGTCCTTGCCGGCTGCGACTCCCGCGATCAGCCGCGCCAGGGATACTGGATAGCCGCCCACGTCGAGGATCCCGCCACCGCCGAGCGCCTGACTCAACAGCCGGCTGGAGGCGTCGAATGGGAAATCGAAGGCGAAGTCGGCCTGGATTACCCGCACCTCGCCGATCGCGCCTCCGCGGACCAGATCCACGAGCTCTGCCGTCTGTGGATGGCACCGGTACATGTAGCCCTCGGCAAGGAAGACGTCGTTCGCACGGGCCGCCTCCACCACTGCCATGGCCTCCGCGCGGTTGAGCCCGATCGGCTTCTCGACGAGTATGTGCTTCCCGGCCTCGGCCGCTTTGATCGCCCATTCGGCATGGAACGGATGCGGTGTGGAGACGTACACTGCCTCGACGTGTTCCTCGCCCAGCAGATCGTGCGGGTCCGCGTGGTGAGCGCGGATGTCGAAGCGGCCTGCGAAGTCTTGGGCGCGCCCTGCGTCGATGTCCCCAACCGCGACCAGAGCGCCGAAGTCGGATCCGGCGACCCCCTCGGCGAAGACTCCGGCGATTCTGCCGGCGCCGATGATCCCCCATGAGAGCTTGCTTTCCATGTCAAACCTCTCCCTGTAGTCTGGGCCCCGGTGGCTGCGCTGTCCGCGCCCCAGCACGGTCTACGTCAGGGGCGGTCTCGCTCGCCACCTGCCCCGGTGCCGCCTGCGGCTGAACTCGGCAAACTACAGTATTCGGTGCGACAGGTGGCGCACTCCTCTGGGGCGCGCCAACTCCCGGTGAGAGCCCAGGCCGCTGAACCACAGCTGTGCACCTGTCCCGTGAACGGTCAGGCTTATGCCTGCTCATCAGACTTCGGATAGCCTGGTCTTCCCCGGGGGACGAGGTCGCGGGCGGGAGGTCATCGGTAGGGACGCACGGGGACGTGCCCGAATACTGGTGCAACATCCCGAGAGATGGACATGCGAGATAGTTCGAAGGTTGGCGGGGCAACGTTGCGAGCGATCGTGACGGGCCTCCTGTTGCTCATACTGCTCGTTCCTGCGGCTTTCTACGTCGACCTCGCCTGGAACAAGAGCTCTTTCTTCGCCGGCATCCCGGCGATGGCCCCCGTGGTCATGCTGTTCATCCTGGCCGCCCTGATGAGCACTCCGGTCTTTCGGACATGGGGCTTCACTCGCAACGAGCTGCTCGTCATCTACTCCATCTTGCTCGTCGGGGGGCCAGTTGTCAGCCACAGCATCATGGGGTGGATGCTCGTGAAGAGCATCGCCTACTACTACATGGCGCGAGCGAATCTGATCTGGCAAACCGCCTTCCTCGACCAGGTCCCGACCTGGTTCGCTCCCACCGACATGGCTGCGGCCGAGGGGTTCTTCGAGGGCCGCACCGCTGTCCCCTGGTCTCTCTGGTGGACGCCACTAGCCGCGTGGGGGTTCTTCACCGTGTGCCTCTTTGTCGCGAGCCTGTGCGTCATCGCGCTGCTCCAACGGCAGTGGGTCACGAACGAGCGGCTGAGCTTCCCGCTGGCCCAGGTTCCGCTGGAGCTTGTGCGTGAGCCGAGCCCGCGGCAAGGCGGTGCTGCCGGCCGACTGCCGGTGCAGTGGGCGTTCTGGATCGGCGTCATCGCTTCTTTCGGCATAAGCTTCGTCAATGGGCTGTCACAGAGGGTCCCGTCGGTCCCCGCCATCCCCCTGGGCCCGGTCGCCATCATGCAGTGGCAGCGCGTCGGGCCGCTTGCGGGACTCGGTGAGCTCACCCTGTATCTCCCTCCGTGGATGATAGCGATAGCCTATCTGATACCCAAGGAGCTCTCCTTCTCCGCCTGGCTCTTCTGGCTGGTCGACATCGGCCTCACCGTCGCCGCCATCATGGCCGGCGCCGAGCCGCAGCGGCCTGAGGAATGGTTCGACAGCACCTTCCCTGCCCCACGCTACCAGGGCGGGGGCGCCGTGCTGGCGCTCGGGATCTGGGTGCTCTGGATCGGCAGACGACACCTGGTCAGGGCGGCCAGAATGGCGGTCCTGGGCCGCCCGCGCGGCGCCGATGCCGAAGAGCCGCTGTCCTATCGCCTGGCTCTAATCGGCCTGACAGCATCCTTCGCTGGGCTCGTCTACTTCTGCTGGGCGGCCGGCTGTCGGCCGGTCGTTGGTTTCGTGCTGATGGCGTTGCTTGTGGGCTACTACATGATGTGGGCCAGGCTTCGAGCGGAGACTGGACTGGGCTTCTTGCCCTTTCCCCTTGAGATCCAGAATGCCGTAGTGGTGCCCTTTGGGACCGCGGTCTTCAGGACTCGAGAGCTGGTTGCGATGATCTCGACCCGCTGGTCCTTCTTCCCTGGCTTCGGGGCCTCCTATGAGGTGGTGCCCGGCAATGCCCTGGAGGCCTTCAAGATCGCCGACGCGGCCGGCATCAACGCTCGCCGGCTCACAGGCGCGCTGGTTGTCGGGTTCCTTCTCGCCTTTGGCGTCGGTCTCTTCTTCTTCCTGCACGGCATCTACGAGTACGGTTTCTTTGGGCTGAAGTCCGGGACGACCGGATGGCTGGGCCACCAGAGCATCAACGACGGGAACCGCATAGTGGGCCCCGTGACGAACCCGTCGAAGACCGACTTCAATGGGCTCGCGGCGATACTGGCAGGCGCGGCCGTCGCCGTGTTCCTGGGGCTAATGAGACTCAGGTTCTGGTGGTGGCCCTTCCATCCGATCGGCTACATGGCGGCCATGTGCTGGGGGCTGCACTGGTACTACATGCCCTTCTTCATCGGATGGGCTGGAAAGGCCCTGGTGATTCGGTACGGGGGCCTGCGGCTCTATCGCCAAACGGTCCCGCTGGCCATCGGGCTGATAGTTGGAGATCTGCTCAACGGAGGGGCGTGGTCGGTGATCGCGATTGTATCGCGCGGCAGCATCTGATCCGCTGCCTCGCCCGGCGGTCGCGCCAGCTCTCAGTCTCCGGCCAGCGCCTTCTCGGCCTTCGGTGCCGTATCAGCGGGGCGCACGTTGTACCAGGTGTGTGTGACTTTCCCCTTCTCATCGACCAGGAAGGACGACCGTATGATGCCCTCGTACTTCCGACCGTACATCGACTTCTCGCCCCACGCGCCCCATGCCGCGGCCGCCTCATGGTCCGGGTCCGACAGCAGCGGGAAGCCCAGCCCGTACTGCGCGTCGAACTTCTTCTGCTGCTCCGGCATGTCCGGGCTGATTCCCACCACGGCCACCCCGAGCGCGGCCAGATCTTCACGGTGATCTCTGATGCTGCACGCCTGCTTGGTGCAGCCGGATGTGCCTGCCTTGGGATAGAAGTACACGAGCAGCTTCTGGCCCTTGAAGTCCGTCAGCTTGACCTTTTCCCCGTTCTGATCGGTGAGTGAGAACTTGGGCGCCGCGGCGCCTGGGCTCAGTCTGGGCATTGTTGCCTCCACTTGTCCTGAGCCTGGGCAGGAAGCCTCAGACCCCAGACACATTCTACCGAGGCCAGGCCTCATGCCGTGTCGCCCGCGCGTGACAGATGTGCGCGTCGACGGCCCTGAGCGGCACTAGGAACGGCCTTCGGTCAGCGGATCGGGGACGGGCTCCAGCAGCGCTCCGTCTCCCCGCAGGCAGGCCTGCAGTTCGCCGACGTCCAACTTCCGGGCCGCTCTGCCCTTCCGAGCAGCTAAGGCGGCAGCCGTTCCTGCCGCCTGACCGCACACCAGGCAGCACGCCGTGTTGCGGGTGCTGTTGTGTGCGACCAGCTCCACGCTCATCATTCTTCCGGCCACCAGCACATTGTCGAGCTGCTTGGGGAGCAAGGCCCTGTAAGGAATATCGTAGGCTCCCGCATCACGCACCAGATAGCGGTTGTTGTCGATGAAGGAGAAGCAGCCGACTCTGTCGTCAAACTTGCGGCCCTCGGTGCAGTCCTCCTGCGTGATGTCGTAGTCGCATCTCACCGCGCGTGCTCGGCGCTGTCCCGCCGAAGGAGCGGGCCCCGCAACATAGCATTGCTCACAGCCCCCCACGTGGCGCCGGAAGAGTTCAGCGACCTTGAGCATGTCGCTCCTCAGCTCCACTTCGGCCTTCGTGAGAGCGTCAGGGTCGAGGCCGTCGTTGGGGCCGTAGTTGATGCAGTTGACGTAGGTGAACTCCCGCGGCCGCACGGAGGTAGCGAAGAAGTACCAGGGCGCCGGCTCGCCGTAGACCTCGGCCATCTTCTCTGTGTTGATGCCGATGCGCACGAGGTCGGGCTCATGCATGCCCGGCTTCACCGCGTGGGCAACGTGCCAGACCAGCCCATGACGTTCTAGGTCCGCCTCCAGCGCCTGCAAGTCGATATTGCACAGCCTGAAGGTGAAGCCGGCATGGTACGCTCCCGGATCATCGGACCTGAAGTGCTGGCAGTCCGCGCCCGCGTAGGCGGCGAGATCGCCGTCGCCAGTGCAGTCGACGTATTGGGTCGCCCGTATGAGACTACGACCGGCCTTGTTCCACACGACCGCGCCCCCGACGTGTCCGGCGGCGGCTCGCACCTCATCGACGACCGTATGCAGGAGCAGAGAGGCCCCCGCCTCCAGACAGAGTTGGAACGCGGCCAGCTTGAAGGTCTCGGGCTCGACGATGGTCGCCATGCTGACGAACTCGCCGCCGCGCTCGAGAGGAACGTGACCCATGCCGCCCCCGAGCTGCTGGACGCGGTCCACCAGCTCCTGCCCGATGCCGCCCACCACCCGCATCCGCTCTGCACCGGGGTGGGCGCCATAGATGTTGTAGAAGTTATGCAAGGCCGTCGCTCCGGTGATCCCCATCCCCCCAAGCCATCCCGCCCTCTCCACGAGTAACGTCTTGGCCCCTTGGCGCGCAGCCGCTACTGCGGCCGCGATGCCGGCCATTCCTCCTCCCGCGACCAGCACGTCGCATTCCGGATACCTGTCCTCACTCACACTCGGTGACTGCACAGCACTATCCTCCCTCAGCTCATCATGGGATCAGTTTGCTGGGTGTTGGCCTTCGGCTGGCAAAGCCAGCAGACCTTCCTGTCGGCCCTTCGCCTGCCGCTGGCGTAGGTTCTCTTGGTGTCCATGCGTTACATGCTCGGCGCACACGTCGCAGGGATATGCTCGTTCGCCCCCAAGAGGGCTGCATCTCAGCCGCAGCAGCGGGAGCGACAGAACCCCCGAGGTCGGAGTAGCCGAGATGGCAGACAGCGTGGGATCGCGATGAGGAACACGTCCTCTCTGACAACTCTGGTTGTCTGCGTGGGGCTGTGCTTTGCCGCCGGGTACGTTGGCTCCATCTTCACCGGGAAGTCTGTCGGCGGATGGTACGCGAGCCTCAGCAAGCCGAGCTGGACCCCACCCAACGCCGTCTTCGGGCCCGTCTGGTCTGCTCTCTACCTGCTGATGGGGATCGCGGCCTGGCTGGTGTGGAGGAGTAGCGCCCCGGGAACGGCTCTCGCGCTCTCACTCTTCGGAGTCCAACTGCTTCTGAACGTCGCCTGGTCCGCGCTCTTCTTCGGCCTGCGCTTGCCCGCCGCTGGCTTCGCCGAGATCTGTGTCCTGTGGCTGGCGATCGGGGCCACTGCACTCGCCTTCTCGCGAGTCTCGGTTCTGGCCGCTTGCCTCATGCTGCCCTACGAGGCATGGGTGACATTTGCGGCGGCCCTCAACCTGGCGATCTGGCGGATGAACGGGTGATCTCACACGGCAGGGACCGACGGGCCCCCTCGTGACGGTCGGCCTAGGCGAGTGGTGTCAGGATGGCGGCCCTGCCGGATCCGTTGGCCAGGGGAGACAGTGCACCTCAGTCGTTCGACTCGGACGGGCCAGGCGCTCAGAACTCAGGCGGCAGCACGACCTTCTTCCCGGTGCGGGTAGCGTGCCGGGCCAGCTCATAGGCCTCGTCGTACTGCGCGGCCACCACGCCCCAGGACACAACCGTGTCGAGATACTTCTCCAGGTTGTTGCCGAGTTCCATGCGGAGGTCTTCGTCACACGCGAGGCGGATCACATTGTCCCGGAGCATCTGCCTGTTGCTGAAGAGAAGCCCCCCTTTGCTCTCTAAGGCCTGGGCGGTGAGGCCTTCCATGGGAGCCGTGGTGACGAAAGGCTTGTTGAGGGCGATGATTCGCGCCAGTGTGCCCGATTGGGTCTCGTCGATGGTCGGCAGCACGACGAAGTCGCAGCATGCCATGACCTTGTAGTACAAGTCGCCCCTGGGAACAAACTCGTAGAAGTGGGCCAGCCCCCTCCTCTCCAACAACTCCACGTCGCCGCGGTACTTCAGGAACGCATCGCGGTCGGCCGGGTCGCGCATCTCCCCTGCGGCCAGCAGGTCCCAGGAGAGGCCGCTCCGTCGCCTGATCTCGTTGGCGATCTCCTCCCACATGGAGGTCAGTATGTCCCAGCGCTTGTTCCGCTGTATCCATCCCACCAGGCCGACGAGGTGCTCTCCCAAGTAGGGGAGGTCCGCCAAGCCGAGGTCCTTCTTCAGCTCAAAGACTTCGTCGGGGGGCCAGCGTCGGTCGGGGCGGGCGCCGTGTGGGACGACCATCACATTCGTCGGCGTGACCAGTCCGCGGGCGCCCAGGTTCCACTCCAGCCGCCACTTCTGGTAGTGGCATTTGAACAGAACGACGTCTGCTAGCTCGGTCGTGTACCGCACGAAGTCGACTTCGTGTTCGCAGAGCCTCCCATGAATCGTGTGAGGCTCAACCACGACCGGATAGGGCTTGAGCGCCGTCAGAAGCTCTCGGAAGCCGCGGTTGTTGTCTCCGTTCCCCTCTGCATCGCGGTATTCATACAGCCCGTATTCGTGCTCTATGTGGACGGCATAGGGCTTCAGCTCCGCCACTTTCTCGACGACGGGTTTCCACCAATCGGGTCGGGACATATCCGTCAGGGGCACGACGCCGTCTCCCGCGCCGTCCGTGTGCGAGATGACCAGCACCTCGCGCTCGGGGTGTCGCTTCTGGATGAACTCGCGCGCCTCCTCCGCGAAGGTAGCGATCCCGCAGAGCCTCGGCGGGTAGCTGCTGATAATGACAATCGGCGCTTCTGACATCGTCCTTCTCTGCGGCTGGGACTACCAACCGCCTCTGCTTCTTTGACTGATTCCCATGGCGCTACCACAAGAATGCCATTCTCGGCCCTTTGAGCCTAAGGCCGCGTACACCTAGATTGTACCCCTTGTCCGGCCTCGAGGAACTCAACCTCGGGCCACGTCCTTAGCGGAGCGCCCCGGCGTGTGGCGGTCCCGCTCGGCTGTTGGAGCGAAGGAGCTGCGAGCCCCTGTGGCGCGGTCTGGGCCCGGTATGTCGTAGGACGGAACAACCAGCCTTTACACACGAGGTCTGCTTGTGCTATGCTCTGGTGGACAGCGTGTGATCGGCAGGGGTGGCCGATAGCACGTGCGACCTCTGCCGCAGGATTCCTGAGCTTGTCCAGGTGTGCGCGCGGCTGTGATCCGCTGACGCAGAACGCGCGACGCACCAGCGAAGAAGGGCGCAGCCCGCAGGTGGGCCGTTGCGCTCTTGCTCACCGACTGGCGGATTTCTGCCACAGCGCGGGACACAGGCCGCGGTGTTCCCGTTGCCTATCTCGCTCGTATCCTCGGCGCGGCGGGGGGGACTGGGTGGCACAGGACCAGAGGCAACCGAACCACGTGGTAGCCCCGACGGCGTTGCCTGCGCGTGCCATGATCATCCTTCGCCGGCCAAGAGACACGCGACCGGAAATGGAAAGCAAGCGATAGCATGTTAGCTTGTGAGCATATGCGGGATCATCATATCGAGCCTGCGGGAGATAGCGCCCTGATCCGCGCCGCGTATCTGAGCACCTACCCGCCGCGAGAGTGTGGCGTAGCGACTTTCTGCGAGGACCTGGTCACTTCGACACTGTTGGGGGAACGGGCAGCAGAGCCGGTGGTCGTCGCCATGGAGACGGCCGGCCACAAGCGCGACTACCCCTGGCCCGTGGCCGCCTTGGTGGACGAGATGATTGCCGAGGAGTACAGGGCGGCCGCTGACCGCGTCAACAGTTCCGGCACCGATGTGGTCAGCATCCAGCATGAGTTCGGCATCTTCGGCGGGGCTGAGGCGGGAGGGCTCTTCCTCTTTCTGGACAGGCTTGAGAAGCCCGTGGTCACCACGCTGCACACTGTGCTCCCCGGGCCGGAGGCCGTCATACGGGATAATCTCAGGAAGGTCGCGGATCGCTCGCACCGGCTTGTCGTGATGAACGGCCTCGCCATAGATATCCTGGAACGGGACTACGGGATTCGCCGGAGCAAGGTCTCGCTGATACATCACGGCGTGCTCCCGCCTTCCCTCGAGACGCGGGAACAGGCCAAGGGCAAACTGGGACTCAGCGGCCGAAGAGTGCTCTCGACGTTCGGGCTCGTCGCGCGCGGCAAGGGTCTGGAGTACGCGATCTCGGCTCTGCCGGGCGTGTTGAAGCGTCACTCCGACGTCTGCTACGTGGTTGTTGGGCAGACGCATCCGGGCGTTCGGCGGGTGGAGCAAGAGAGCTACCGAGAAGAGCTAACGGCGCTGGCGGATGATCTTGGGCTGAGGGATTCGGTGCGCTTCGTCAATCGCTATGTCAGCAAGGCCGAGATCGTGCGCTACCTGGCCGCCACTGACGTATACATCACACCCTACCTGGACCCCAGCCAGATCACAAGTGGCACACTGGCCTACGCAGTTGCGGCCGGCACGGCCGTCGTCTCCACGCCGTATCTGTACGCTAAGTTCCTGCTGGGCGGCGCCCGGGGCCTCCTCGTGGATTTCCGCTCGTCGGAGGCCATTGTGCGCGCGGTCAGTCATATTCTCGATCATCCAGACCTGCAGATGGATCTCCAGCGGCGCGGGAGGATTCACGGCCGGCAGATGGCATGGCCTGCAGTCGGCGCGCGCTACCTCCAGGTCTTCGCCGAGGTGATGCGGCAATCCCCGCCCCTCCCAAAGCGGGCCACCGCTCAGCTCGAGTTGGCCCTGCAGAGACCCGCTTGAGGAGCAGGTGCATGATGAGACCGGATGCAGCAGACCTGCCTCTACAGCTGGACCACCTGCAGCGGCTGACGGATTGCTTCGGCATCGTACAACACGCCAGCTACTCAATCCCGGACTACCGTTCCGGATACACAACTGACGACAACGCGCGGGCGCTGGTGGTGGCCGTCCAGCACTGCCGCATGCACGGCGACGAGCTGAGCCGGTCGCTGGCAACTCGGTACCTGGCCTTCCTCATGTTCGCGAAGCGGCCGGACGGCAGGTTCCACAACTTCGTCGGCTTCGACCGAAGGCCGCTCGACGAGGCCGGCTCCGAAGACTGCTTCGGCCGGGCGCTCTGGTCTCTGTGCTGGGTGCTCCTCGCACCACCGATGCCCGGTCTCGTGGGCCCGGCCGAACGGATGCTCCATGAGGCGCTCCCCTGGGTCCCCCGCCTCGAGCACCCGCGTGGCAGGGCCTTCTGCATCACGGCCCTGCATCGGTGGCTACAGGCGAGACCAGGCGAACGGGGCCGCGTCGTGGAGCTGACTCGGCCTCTCGCCGACTACCTCGTTGCCCGGCATCGCGAACACAGCCAGCCCGGGTGGGATTGGTTTCTGCCCGAGATGACCTACGCGAATGCCAAGCTTCCGGAGGCCCTGTTCCGGGCCTACCAGACAACGGGTGAGGAAGAGTACCTGGCGGTGGCGGATCGCACTATGAGATTCCTGTCGGACCGAACCTTCGACGGGGACTCCTTGCGCCTCGTAGGGAATCACGGTTGGTATCGGCACGACGCTGATGAACCGCCGCTGTACGACCAGCAGCCCATTGATGCCTGCGCCATGGTTGAGGCCGCTCTCGCTGGCTTTGATGCGACCTCAGAGGAGGGCTACCTCAAACGCGCGTGGCTTGCCCTTGAGTGGTTTCTGGGGAGGAATTGCCAAGGGCTCCCGCTGTACGACTCTGAGACGGGCGGGTGCTTCGACGGCCTGACAGAGCACGGAGTGAACAAGAACCGTGGCGCCGAGTCGACGATCTGCCTGCTGCTGTCCCATTTGTCGGTGCTCGCGGCGCGCCGGCGAGTGTCCCGCCGGGCGCTCGGAATGCCCCCTGCCGGGCAAGAGGAGTCGGCCTCCGTGAGCAAGCACGCGGAGGGCTGACGGGATGAGGGGATTGCCATCACCGCGTGAAGCCCTGGTGCCCGGCCTCAGGCTTGACACCGGTCTGCACGCGTGCTATAGTCCGCCGCGTCGTGTCGGTGTGCCGGGGGCAGCAGGAAAGGCGTCGTCTCGTGTCTAACTAGGCCGAGCAGCGCTAGCGGCGCGGCAGCGTTGCAGCTGCCGGTCGCTCAAGGGAGGTGACATCGTGAAGAAGACAGTGAGCCCAGCGGTCGCGATAGCACTGATCGTGATCGTGGTCATCATCGTTGTCTTCGTGTTCGCCAAGGTCTCGAAGCAGAAGAAGGCGCAGTTTGTGCCTGGCGTCGGCATCATCGATCCGGACACCGGAAAGCCGGTGGGGCCCGCCGGAGGCCGAGGCCGTCGTGGCGGGGGCGGTGAGGGCGGCGGCGGTGGCCGCGGCTGAGGCAAGCTCCGGCTGTCGCTGATCGGACACGGCGCCCGACTTCCGTCGGCGGGCCGGCCCTTGCGCACTGGTTGTAGACGGGCCGGCCGACCTGCCGTGGAAGATGCCGTGCTCAGGCCAAAGAGCATTCTAGGGGAGCGGCCGAGACGATGCGGCCGCTCCTTCGTCATCTGGGGGCGCATGGCGCGCTTCAGGGAGGTCTGCCTGGATGAATGACTCAGCCAGAGCCGTTCTGGTGCTGACCCCGTCGGAATCGAAGAGGATCATTGCTCGAGCCGTGGCTCGGATGCCTCTTGTCCAGAGCGCCCTCGACACAGGGAGAATAGTCATCGGTCACGGTACGACCAACGCCTATGTGGCCGAGGAGCTTCTTGGGGAGGCCACCTCGAGATGGCGCTACGCGGCTGGAGTCATCGCGGGTGGGCGGCTTGACGTCACCAGTGGCGAAAGCCGACTGCCGCCGATCGCGCTGAAGGCCGGGAAGCCATTCGATGGCGGCTGGGTCGAGTTGCTGCGTGAGTTTGGAGGCGGCGACGTCTTCATCAAAGGCGGCAATGCTCTCGATCCGAACGTCGGCGTGCTGCTTGGGAGCGATGTGGGTGGCACTGTTGGGCAGATGCTCGGGATCATCGCCGCTCGCGGCGCCCACCTGGTTGCCCCCATTGGCCTCGAGAAGCTCGTCCCGGATGTGATCGAAGCGGCGGGACACTGCGGAACCGCGGCGACCAGCCATGCGGACGGCATACCGGTTGGCATGGTGGTGCTGACGAACGCCCAGGTCGTGAGCGAACTGGAGGCGTTCGAGATACTGTGCGGGGTCCAGACTTGGCACATCGCTTCAGGTGGCGTCGATGGCTCCGAAGGCGCTGTCACTCTCGCAGTGGAGGGGCCTGCGAGCGCTGTTAGAGATGCCTGGGAGCTTGCTGCGTCAGTCGCGGGAGAGCCGCCTGTGACCGAAGAGTGATCGCCAGCCGAGTGCGCTGGCACTTCGTTCAGGCCTGTGCCTGACCTCCAGCGCGCCCTTGGTTGGGCCCGCGGACCGGGGTCCGCGCGGCGGCATCCTCCGCACGGACCCGCCCCTCGACAGTCGTGAGGGTGAAGCCGAACGTACTCCCGCGCCCGAGCTCACTCTCGACTCGGATCTTCCCGCCGTGTGCCTGCACAATGCCCTTCGTAATGTACAGGCCAAGCCCGGCACCGGGCGCCTCGGTCCCATGGGCATTGGCTGCCCTGTGGAACCTCGTGAACAGCTTGCCCTGCTCGTCCCGCGGGATGCCGATTCCGTGATCGGCCACGTAGAACTCCACGTGGTCGTTCCGTCGTTGTGCGCCAACAGTCACTTCGCTGTTCTCGGGGGAGAACTTCACCGCATTGCTGATGAGGTTCGACAGAGCCTGATGGATCCGAGTCGGATCCGCAAGGACGTCTGGGAGATCCGGCTCGACCGCCACCGTCAGCTCACGGCTCGTGGCCGGATGGCTGGCTGTTGCCACTGCCTCCTCGCAAAGCCGCTGCGGCGATACCGCTCGCAGATCGACCCGCAGTCTCCCCTCGTCGATCTGGCTCATGTCGAGCAGGTCGGACACGAGGTGGCTGAGGCGCTCGGACTCCGTCGCTATGCCCTCCAGGAACTCTCTCTGGGTGGCCTCGCCCAGCTTCCCGTACTCTCGGACGAGTGTGTTGGCGTACCCGCGAATGGACGTCAGCGGAGCGCGCAGCTCGTGGGAGGCCAGGGACAGCAGCTCAGCACGGAACTGCTCTGCGCTTCTCCTTCGCTGCTGTTCTTCTTCCAGGTTGCGGAACCAGTTGCGGACGATGACGAGGATGATCACCAGGGCGGCGACGAGGTTGATGGTCTTCGGAATCGCAACGTAGTACGACTGATCCAAGATAGTGTAGAGGTGGGTCGGGAGCCACCCTATCTTCGCCGTGTGACGCGCGCCGAAGTAGATGCTCTCGATCAGCGTGCGGGTCCCATCGATGAACAGCACGATGAGCAGAGTCGTAAGCAGCGGGTATATGCGTTTGAACCTGACGTATTGCCTGAAGTAGAAGACAATGATCGCGAACCAGCACACCGCGAGCGTCCAGTAAATCATCGCGGTGAGGTAGGTCATATACCGATCGAATGCCAGGTCAGTCACTGGTCTCGCCCTTGATCGGCTCCTCGCCTCTCTACCTGGGTTCTTCCCATGTTCCGTCTGCGCCAAACTACAGCTTGTTGCTGCTCGGGCTCAGCCCCTCAGCGACGCCTCTATGTCCGCTAACTGCTCCTTCACTGCCTGAATCCGCTCACGTGCAGCGCGGTGACGCTGCCTGGCTCGGCTCTGCACCTCCTCCGGCGCACGCTCCAGGAAATGCGCGTTTTCAAGCTTTTCTCGGAGGCTTCCTGACTCCTGCACGAGCCGCGCCATTTCGCGCTCCAGCCGCGCACGCTGTTGCTCGAGTTCCCTCCGCGAGACTTCCCTCTCGACTGTGACAACTACAGAATGTCCCAAGCACTGGACGAGCTCCGCCATCCCCGGCCTGGCATCGCTGCTCTCAGACATCTCGAGCCTGGTGCCGCGTGCCAACAGCAGAACGGCCTCCTCGTGCTCCCTAAGGACGCGCCGGATGGAATCCGCGGCAGTGCTGACCTGCATGCTGACCCGCTGCGAGGCCGGGATTCGCTGATCGGCGCGGAGCTTCCGCGCCGCCACCACGATCTGCTGGAGTGCCCCGAAATCGCGCTCCGCCTCTTCATCCCGCCAGCACGCCTCCGCTCGCGGCCACCGAGCGACCATCAGCGCCTCGCCAGTGCCGGGAAGCTGCTGCCAGAGCTCCTCTGTGATGAACGGCATAAACGGCTGCAGAGCGCGAAGCGCTCCCTCGAGCACGAGCCAAAGGACCTGCCGCGCCCGATGGGCGGCCTCGCCGCCTGCTTGCAGTGGGGGTTTGCACACTTCCACAAACCAGTCGCAGAACTCGGACCAGAAGAAGTCGTACAGCGCTCGCGCCGCCTCCGCCATCTCGAATCTCTCCAGTGCCTCGTCGACGGCGTCAAGCGTCCGGGCATAGCGGCTCAGTATCCAGCGCTCGGCCAGCGCTCCTTGGCTGCGGATGAGTTCCGGCACGTCGGGCTGCGGCGCGAAATCCTCGCCCAGGTTCATCAGCACAAACCGGCTCGCATTCCAGATCTTGTTGCAGAAGTTGCGCGCCATCTCGGTGCGCGCGATGCCGAAGCGGATGTCTTGATCTGAGGCACACTGATAGAGCAGGCTGAATCGCGTCGCGTCCGAGCCGTAGTCAGCTATCAGCTCCAGCGGATCGACACCAGTGCCGAGCGACTTGCTCATCCGCCGGCCCTCGATATCGAGCACTGTCGCGTGGACGAGCACTTCTTCGAAGGGTATCTTCCCGGTGAATTCGAGGCTCGTCATGACCATGCGCACGATCCACAGGTAGAGGATGTCGCGGGCCGTTATCATGAGCTGGGTCGGGTAAACGCCCTCTTCGTAGGCCTTGGCGAGCTCTGACTCATCGGGCCAGCCAAGCACCGCGAAGGGCCACAGCGCCGAAGAGAACCAGGTGTCGAGCGTGTCCTCGTCCTGCCGCATGTCGCCGGCGCACTGGTCGCACTCCTCTGGTGTCTCAAGTTGCACCACCCACTGTCCGCACGATTCGCAGCGATAGGCCGGAATCCGGTGCCCCCACCAGATCTGGCGGGAGATGTTCCAGTCTCTCAGGTTCTCGAGCCACTCCACCGTGTACTCGCGGAACCGATCGGGGGAGTACCGGACCTCGGGGTAGCTGCCCTCGACCGCCTTCAGCGCCATCCTCGCCAGTTCGGACATGTTGAGGAACCACTGCTCCGATAGGAGGGGCTCGAGCACTGTGTGACAGCGGTCATGCCGGCCAATGGGGTACTCGTAGTCCGCCGCCCTCACAAGCAGGCCCTGCTGCTCGAGATCGACGATGATTCGCTCCCGCGCCTCATAGCGGTCGAGGCCCGCGTACTGCTTCGCCTCCTGGGTCATCCGGGCGTCTTCGCCGATTACCACCACGGACGGCAGCCCGTTTCGCTCTCCGGCCTCGAAGTCGTTCACATCGTGCGCCGGTGTCACCTTGACGGCGCCGGTCCCAAACTCGGGGTCGACCAGCTCATCGTCGCAGATGACGGGGATCTCTCGGTTCATCAGTGGCAGCACGACCTTCTTGCCCTGGAACTCCTTGTAGCGTGGGTCCTGCGAGTTCACCGCCAGGGCCGTGTCGCCGAGCATTGTCTCCGGCCGCGTCGTTGCCACGACGATGCCACCCTCCTCGCCCACGAGAGGGTACTTGATGTGCCAGAGCTTTCCCTGATGGTCGCTGTGCTGCACCTCGAGGTCGGAGACGGTGGAGCCGCATTCAGGACACCAGTTCACCACTCGGTGTCCGCGGTAGAGCCACCCGCGCTTGTGGAACCGGAGGAAGGCCTCCTCCACCGCCCGGTAGTAGGCATCGTCGAGCGTGAAGCGTGTCCGCTCCCAGTCGTAGGAGCAGCCCAGAGCCTTGAGCTGCTCGACGATCTGGCCCCCGTACTTGCGCGTCCACTCCCAGCAGCGCTCCACGAACTTCTCGCGGCCGAGGTCATGGCGTGAAGTGCCTTCCTCTGCCAGCGCCTGCTCGACCTTCATGTTGGTGGGCATGGCGGCGTGGTCCGTGCCCGGCACTACCAGCACGCGGTCGCCGCACAGCCGCCGCCACCGCGCGATGCAGTCGTGGATGCTGTGCTGAAGCGCGTGCCCCATATGGAGAGCGCCAGTGACATTGGGCGGGGGGATCGTGATGCAGTAAGCCTTCGCGTCCGGCCGCTTCGACTTGCTCGCCAGGCGGAAGTAGCCCCGTGATTGCCAGAAGTCGTACCACTTACCTTCCACCTGCTTCGGATCGTAGGCCTTCGCCAACTGAGCTTTCGCCATTCGGCTTCCTCCGATCAGCCTCAGACAGAAAACGCCCTCCCGTCCAAGGACGAGAGGGCCTCCCGTGGTACCACCTTGATTTCCTTGCACAGCTTGCCCGCGCGAGCTGCGCAAAGCTCTTCGCTGTAACGGGCTTGCCCGGGGGCGCTTACTCAGCGTATCCGCCTTCGGCGTCCCGGCTCCGGGGCGACATCCCCTGCGCCTGCGCCGGCGGGCCTCTCAGCCACTGGGCCCGCCTCTCTGAGGGCCGGCCAGCAGGTACTCCTCCCTTTCACGGCCTTTGCGGTCTTCGTCTGTCGCGAGTATTCTACCACACCTGGCCGAGCGGCCGCAATGGACTTCGGAAGCTCAGTGGTGTGCGTGCGGCTGGGTCGCCTCCGACCCGGTGTCTGCTATAATCCGGCATGTCGCGCATCGCACAGGTCGCTTGGGTTGCGTGCGCTGCCATTTGGCGAGCAAAGAGATGAGTCACGAGATCGGGAAGGCCGCTCTCAACCTGCAATGGACTGAGCGGGTCGCCAGAACGGAGTACATGGACAACTGGGAGGTCGTGCGGCACTTCACCGGCAAGGACCTCCGCCGCCACCCCGAGGCCTGGCGGGAGTTCTACGATGCAGTGCACCTCGACTTCCTCTGGGCGACAAATGACGGCCCTGTGCCCTGGGAGAAGCGCGGCCGCGTAACGGACATGGGTCATGCTGTGTACCTCGAGGACGGCTCGGACTTCCGGGCCGCGAAGGAGTCGCCGTTCAGAACCGCGGAGGACGTCCTGTCGTTCGATGCAGTCGAGGAGTATGGCCTGCCCGACTTCGACGAACTCGTGGCCTACTACGAGGATTGGCATCGCCGGGAGCAGGCCGCCAACGACCAGGTCATCCCAGGCGGTTACTACAACACCTTGATCTCCGGGGGAATTGCCGCCTTCGGCTGGGAGATGTTGCTGCTCGCGGCAGGGGAGGATTCAGAGCGCTTCGGCGACGCCGTCTTGGGATCCATCTTCGAGCTTTCCCTGCACCACTACCAGGCCTGGGCGCAGACGTCCATCGAGTTCTTCATGTGCCACGATGATATGGTCTGGACTCAGGGCCCGTTCCTCCGGCCGGAGTTCTACCGCGAGTACGTCTTCCCGCGTTACGAGAGGCTGTGGCGGCCCCTGCGAGAGGCCGGGAAGAGCGTGCTCTACACCTCGGACGGGACCTTCGACATGTTCTTGGAGGAGCTGGCGGCAGCGGG
>JALGXV010000254.1 GCA_029821885.1 Candidatus Hebobacteria bacterium | reverse complement strand
CTCGGGCTTCCCGGCCTTCTCACACTCCACGCACTTGTAGGTGCCATCCTCCGGGGCTGCCTTCTTCGAAGTGAGACATCCGCATGTTGCACACACCTTGACCTCACCTCCTCTCGCGGCAATTGCACCGCCCGTTGTGTCTATTGGCCCGGGCTCGGCGCCCTGTCTGCGCCACAGGGAACGACGGGCGGCTAACGGTCTGCTGCCGATACGTTCCCCGCAGCTGTCTGCGGCGCCATGCCGCTGCCTGCTTTGGGGATCCAGCCTAGGCCGGTACGAGCCAACGCCGTTGGATCGAGCGCCATGTCATCGCCTGATACGCCGCGCAGACCCCGACGAGGGTGTACACGATACGGCTCAAAATGCTCGCCTGGCCGCCAAAGATGGCCGCGACGAGGTCGAACTGAAACAGCCCGACCAGACCCCAGTTGAGCCCGCCGACCACTAGAAGAACCGCCACGACGACGTCAATCGTCTTCATGTATCCCAACCTCCTTTGCGCGCCGCCTTTGGCGGCTCTACTTGGGCTGGATCACGCTGTCGATGACGTGTATTGTCCCGTTGTCGGCCGCGATGTCAGCCTTGACCACGTTGGCGCCGTCTACCTTCACTCCCTCCGAAGCGTCGACGGTGATGCTCTGGCCCTGAACGGTCTTGATGGACGTCTGCTTGGCGACGTCTGCTGCCATCATTTTCCCTGCGGCCACGTGATAGGTCAGGATGGCCTTCAGCTTCGGAATGTCTTTGAGCAGACCCTCCACCGTCCCCTCGGGCAACTTCTTGAACGCGTCGTCGCTCGGGGCGAATACTGTGAAAGGCCCCGAACCCGAGAGGGTTTCGACCAGTCCTGCAGCTTTCACGGCCGCAACCAGCGTCGTGAACGATCCGGCGGAAACAGCTGTCTCTACGATGTTTGCCATTTATCCTTACCTCCTTGCTCGACTCACGAGAACTCGCCGTGGGGCCATGCGCGGGGCACGGTTCACTGCCCAGGGAGCATGACTCCGTCAATGACGTGGATGACGCCATTGCTGCACTCGATGTCCGTCTGCACCACCTTGGCACCGTCTACCATCACCGTATCATCTGCGACCTCGATGGAGAGATCGGCGCCGTTGACTGTCGTAGCCGACTCCAGCCCGACGACGTCTGCCGCCATCACCCTTCCAGGCACCACATGGTAGGTGAGAATGGCAGTCAGCTTCTCCTTGTTCTCGGGCTTCAGCAGATCCTCGAGCGTGCCCGCAGGAAGCCTCGCAAAGGCCTCGTCGGTCGGTGCGAATACGGTGAATGGACCTTCGCCTTTGAGGGTCTCCACCAGGCCCGCAGCCTGGACAGCTTGGACCAGCGTCCCAAAGGATCCGGCTGCCACCGCGGTGTCAACGATGTCCTTGGGGGCATCGACTGCTGCCGGGGTCTCTCTAGGCTCACCAGAAGTGTAGGGCTCAGAGACCCCCGTTGATCGCTCCTCCTGACAGCCGCCCAGAGCAAGGACGAGCAGCAGCAGGGCCGCTCCAACGCATAGTCGTGATCTCGTCATGTCTGCAGATCTCCTCTCACGTGTCGCGCGTGCGCCTGCCGCACGTGCCCACATACTGGTTCACAGCTGTCCTACTACCTTTCGGACCTCGTGCTTTCCCTTGCCGCGGAGAGCACTTCGTGTCAGGTTTTCATACAGGGCTGCCTGGGTGTTGCCAGAATCTGACAAAGGTGCTCAAAGGCCGGAGCAGCGAGAGCATGGAAGGACGGGCCGCCCCGGTTCACCAGGCATGGCCATAGGAAGAACCACGGTGGACGGGGGTCAGAAAGGGCCTTGCTTTCCCCGGACGGGCATAGGCCGACCGCGTGTGCGATTCCCGGTCACCTGAAAGCGGCCCCCACTTGAGAATCCGACCTGCAATCAGTCCCGCGCCAACCGGAAGGGTCCCATCAGCTGCTCTACGGCGACATCCTCTTAGGCGTCGGCGTGTTTGCTCTTAGTTCAAGTACCCTCGTCGTCCTCGGCATAAATGAGCACATAGCCACGGACAGGAACAGGCCGTGGCAAGCAGAGGGTGCCGGCGAATAGGGAGGCATTGGAGGCCCCGAAAGGAGAGTGCCAGTCTGGTTACTAACAAGTCGATTTCTTTGTCTCGGCACTGTGTAATCGGCCATGCACTTCTGTGGCAGCGACCTTGGTAGGATTCGCGAGATGATCTCCAGGAACGCCGCTCGCAGGACTCGGTATTGGCAGTGCGTTCGCGCCACCATCTCATGAAGGCATTCCTACGCGCCCTCCAACAGTCGCAATGTGCTCCCAGCGGGCGCCGCTGGCTGTTCGTTCCGTACGACCAGTTGTCCAACCGCATCGGCCCGTTGGCGGAGGATGAGCCGGAAGAGCTCGGCATAGTTCTGGTCGAGAACAGATGGCAGTTCGCGCGGCGACCCTACCACAAGCAGAAGTTGGCGTACCTGATCGCCAACATGCGTCATTTCGCGCTAGAGCAGGCAACCCGCGGCGTGGCCGTGCGGTACGTGACGGTGGACTCGACCTATCGAGAAGCCCTGCAGCTCATCATCCCGGAGCTGGGACCACTGCGCGTCATGGCGCCCGCCGAGCGTGAGCTGCGCGTCGACCTTCAGCCACTTGTCGAATCGGGTGGCCTGGTGGTTGTTCCGCACAGCGGCTGGCTTACGACTCACCAGCAGTTCTTGGCTGCCCATCGGAGCGGCCCGCCGTGGCGCATGGACTCCTTCTACAGGTTCGTGCGGCGGGCCAAGCGTGTGCTAATGGACGGAGATCGGCCCGAGGGCGGGCAGTTCAGCTTCGATCCCGAGAACAGGCTGCCCTGGCGGGGCGAGCCCTCGGCCCCGAGGCCTCCGCGGTTCCCGGTGGATGAGGTGAAGGAAGAGGTGGGCGAGCTCATCGGTACGGAATACGCGGCACACCCCGGCAGGCTCGAACTCGAGACACTCCCCGCGACAGACCGGGATGCCGAGAAGCTGTGGGTATGGGCGAGGCGGAAGTGCTTACCGTACTTCGGACCCTATGAGGATGCAATGTCCAGCGCGTCGAGCGGCCTCTTCCATACTCGCCTCTCCTCTCTGGTCAACCTTCACAGGATCCTGCCGGCGCGCCTCGTGACGGGAGCACAGCGGATGAAGATCCCGCTTGCCAGCAGAGAGGGATTCATCCGCCAGGTCCTGGGCTGGCGTGAGTACGTGCGACATGTCCACATAGCCAGCGACGGCTTCCGGCGGCTTCCCGATGTAGGCCTGGCGGCCGCCACCGATGCGAGTGACGCCCGCTACGAGCATTGGGCCGGGAAGCCTTGGCCGCAATCGGCGCGCCCGCCGTTCTTGGACGGAGGGGCAGCTCCCTGCTTTCTGGGAGGCGACATGCCACTGCCCCCTGCCTACTGGGGGAAGCAGTCCGGCCTTGCCTGCCTGGACACCGTCGTCTCGGAGGTCTGGCTGCACGGGTGGAGCCATCACATTACACGCCTGGTAGTGCTGTGCGGGCTAGCCACCTTGCTTGACGTCTCCCCCCGCGAGCTCACCGACTGGTTCTGGGTCGCCTACAGCGACGCGTATGACTGGGTTGTAGAACCGAACGTGCTCGGTATGGGCATGTTTGCTATCGGAGACTACATGAGCACGAAGCCGTACGTCACGGGCGCGTCCTACATCAACCGCATGAGCGACTACTGCTCAGGGTGCACCTTCGAGCCGCGGCGCAACTGCCCGATCACAAGCCTCTACTGGGCCTTTCTTGCTCGACATGCAGAATCGCTCAGCGGAAACGCTCGTATGAGGATGCCTCTGGCGGCCATGCGCAAGAGGTCGGTGCAACAGAGGCGGCGGGACCAGCAGGTGTACCGAGGAGTTCGCGGACTCCTCGCTGCTGGCCGAAGGGTGACAGCTGAGGCGCTGAGCTGATGGGCGGGGGGTAGAGCCAGAGCTCCGGGATCTGGCCTACCGGCTGAGCTCGCCCACTGCGATCCAGGACAGCGCTGCCTGTCATCGCCCGCCTTGCGCGGGTCAGTCCCGCGAGCAGCTTCCTGAGTCACAGAAGCGGTCCCAAGGTCCGGCTGCGCGTCGCGCAGCCAGTGTGTCGATGAAGTACGCTTGGAAGCACGCAGCGAAGGACAGCGGGAAGACCTGAGTCTCTAGCACAGAGCTACCGAGAGGCATTCGGAGCACAAGCGGCCATGTCGAAGCTGTCCTTGGATCTCACGTGAGCTGTGCGGCATCCGTGCGCGGCTGACTGGCCGACAGCGGGCGTCTACATTGTCGAAGACTCTGGTGGGGCCTCATGCTCGGCGCCCCAGGCTCCGGGGATGAGAGGCAAGTCTGCATCGTTTCGCATCCCGCTGCTCAGCATCAGCTCCTGAGTTCCCGGTGCTGTCAGGAACCCAATGAAATCGCGCGCCAGCTCGGGTTCACGAGCAGCCCGCAATGCGCCAGCCACATTCCTCGGGACATAGCAGGCCGACTTCGGGAAACGATAGGCCTCAGCGACTCTGGCCTTCTGCGCCCGCTCGACAGTGCCGGGCCGCATAGGGCACTCCACAAACTGCAGGTTTGCGTCCACCTCTCCCTTCACGACGGCCTGGTACGCCTGCATGCAGTCATCCGTGAATGAGATCTTCGGTTCTATCTCCTGCCACAGGCCCATCTGCTCGAGCGCTTGGCGGGTAGCATAGGTCACTGAACTGAACTCGCGGTCGGACAGTGATACAGACCGGATTTCGGGTCTCAGCAAGCCCTGAGGGGATGTGACATTCGCACCGCCCGCCACGGGAACGAGAAGTGCCAGACCATAGCTGCCAAAAGCGGCCATGCTGTCCGGATCCACAAA
>JALGXV010000253.1 GCA_029821885.1 Candidatus Hebobacteria bacterium | reverse complement strand
AGAGGCCTATGGCAACTTCCGGGCGGTGCGAGTGTACGATATCCTCAATGTGCGAGCTCAGAACCGGCGCCTGTGGGTCACGACTCATCTCCGTGTCGGCCACCGGACGGCCATGTATCAGGGCCACCCCGTGCACCACCGTCCGGCCGCGGACCGGGAAGGCGGCCGCGACGATCACCGACCGCCCTGTCGCCTCGGAGATCGCCGCAACCTCGGCACCGATGTTGCCCCGGAGATTCGAGTCTATCTTCTTGTAGAGCAGTCCCGTCCCGGCCGCCAGAGCCGACTGCACCGCGGCCGCGACAGAGTCGTAAGCCGCTTCCGGCGAGCGGCCTCTGGATTCGGTGGTCACCGCGAAGGCCGATCTCCCCTCCCATAGCAGTGCTTGCTCACTGAGCGACACCGGCACTGGCTTCCCGGGCCGCGCGAAGGCTGCCGCGGCATCGGCCGCGCCGGTCAGATCGTCGGCGATGATGGCCACCGGCAGCAGGGGCATGATGGGCTCGACTTCCACACCCAGGCCGTGCCGCCCTGCGGCAGGACCCCACCTCCCCGCCGACGAAGTGTGCCCAGACAGCCTATGAGGCGGGAGCATGAGCGAAGAGCTGGTCACACTCCATAGAGTCCAGCAGGCCGATACGGAGATCGCCCGGCACGTAGAAGCGCTATCCGAACTCGACACGGGCGCGGAGATCAGCTCCGAGATGGCCGCCATCGAGGCAGAGCTCAGCGACCTGCGCAAGAAGCTCGAGGAGGCCGAGAACGAGAACCTGGACCGCGAGCTGGAGGCGAAGACGCTGGAAGAGAAACGCAAGCGCTTCCAGGACCAGCTCTACAGCGGGAGCGTGCGCAACCCGCGGCAGCTAACCGACCTCCACCAGGAGGTCGAGATGCTCGGCCGAGAGGTCCGCAAGATCGAGGACCGGGTGCTCGATCTGATGGAGGCGATCGAGTCGCTGCGGGCCGAGATCGCCTCGCGGGAGGGACGTCTTGGGGAAGCTACGACCCAGCTCGAGGCCGTGCGCAGCGAGTACGAGCGTAAGGGGGCCCGGCTCAAAGAGCGAGTCGAAGAGCTTCAGTCGCAGCGGCGGGAGGATGCTGCCCATGTCGGGGCTCGGCTTCTGAAGCGTTACGAGCAGGTACGCGGGAGGTCAGGCAACCTCGGCCTGGTGAGAGTGACCGGTGGCAACTGCCCCGGCTGCATGATCGACCTGCCACAGGAGACTGTCAAGGCCCTCCGGGCGGGGCGGGCCGGTCTCACCTGCGACAGCTGCGGCCGCCTGCTTTTCTGGGGCGAAGGCGGGCAGTAGAGGCACCGCAGACCGCCTGCGATCAGCGATCCGCATCATCAGGCGAGCGGCCTCTGCGACCAGCACACTGCTCCTGTTGCCTGTAGCACTGACAGACCCGGGCGCCGTCGAGAGTGGACGACACGAGAGCACGACAGATGAAGGACGTGGCCGCCAGCGCCGACAGCCGCGGGATCACCGTGCAGCGGGTGGGGGTGAAGGACGTCCATCTGCCGATACTGGTGAGGCGCAAGGCCGGCGGCTTCGACAGCGCGCTCGCCCGCATCGATTTCGGCGTGACCCTCCCCCACCAGTTCCGCGGCACCCATATGAGCCGCTTCCTCGACATTCTCTTCCGGTGGCGGGAGAAGCCCATCAGCAAGCCGGAACTGGAGGAGATGCTGCGAGAGGCCTCATGAACAAGAGGTCGCCGGTCACCAACAGCCAGAGCGCGCTCGACTATGACTGCAAGTTCGAGGGGGCCCTCGACGGTGACGACTACCGCTTGACCACATGTGTCGAGGTGCCGGTGACCATCCTCTGCCCGTGCAGCAGAGAGATCTCGCGACACGGCGCGCACAGCCAGCGGGCCATCATCCGCGCCCGGATCCGGACCCAGTCCGAAGCGATGGTGTGGATTGAGGACCTCGTCACCACGCTCGAACAGCAGGGCAGCGCGGAGATCTATCCTCTTCTCAAGCGTCAGGACGAGAGGCTCGTCACAGAGGCGGCCTACGAGAACCCCAAGTTCGTCGAAGACGTCGTGCGAGACGTGGTGGAGATCTTGCGAGGCGACGATCGAATCGCCTGGTTCCAGGTCGAGTGCGAGAGCATGGAGTCCATCCACAACCACACCGCCTACGCCCTCCATGAGGAATCGATCCCCCCAGCCGAGGACGCCGCGCAGTGAGGGGTAAGATCGCCATCATCGGAGGCGCGGGCCGCGTCGGATCGAACGCGGCCTATGCCCTCCAGCTCGGGGGCATCGGCGACGAGATCGTGCTGGTGGACGTCGCCGCCGAGGCCGCTCGGGGCGAGGCCCTCGACCTCACCCATGGCCGGGCCGCGGCCGGCGGCCCTCGCATGGCCGCCGGCGACTATGACGCCATCGCCGGCTCCGACGTCGTCGTCGTGACGGCCGGCCTGAGGCGCAAGCCCGACGAGTCGCGACTGCAGCTCATCGAGCGCAACGCCGTGCTCTTTCGGGAAGTCGTCCAGTCGGCCCAGGCGGTCGCGCCGGAGGCCGTGCTGCTGGTGGTGAGCAATCCCGTCGACGTCCTGACATACCTCGCGGCCACGGAGCTCGGCTGGCCGCCAAAGCGCGCCATCGGCCTGGGCACCGTCCTCGACACCCTCAGATTCCGCTCCCTGCTGGGCGACCGACTCGGCGTCGATCCACCGCTGATCGAGGCACTGATCCTGGGCGAGCACGGCGATTCGATGGTGCCCGTATTCTCGCAGCTTCGCTACGACGGCCGGCCGATCGCTGAGCTGCATGGCTACTCGGAGCAGTCCGCTCGCGAGGCCTTCGAGGCGACCCGAGGCGCCGGTGCCGAGTGCCTCCGCCTGAAGGGCGGGGCCGGGTATGCCGTCGGCCTCGCCATCAGAGAAGTCGTGGCCGCGATCCTCGGCGACACCGCAGCGGTGTTGCCCGTATCGACGCTCGACGAATCCGGGGAGTTCCGAGGAGTGGCCCTCAGCCGACCGACTCGGGTGGGTCGAGGCGGCTGGCTGGAACACCTCCAGATCGACCTGTCGGAGGAGGAACAGAGGGGGCTCGCGCACAGCGCCGAAGTGCTCCACGAGACTGTGAGGGGCCTCCAGGCGGGTACGGGCCCCGCCTGAGGGGGAGAAGAGTCATGAAGATCAAGTTCCTGGGGCACGCGGCCTTTCTCATCACCACTGCTGACGGGACGAAGATCGTAACCGATCCCTACGAACCAGGCGGCTTCGGGGGCGCTATCGGCTACGGCCCGCTGGACGAGCCGGCCAACTACGTGACCGTCAGCCACGCGCACGCCGATCACAACCATGTGAGGATGGTCCCCGGCTCCCCACGAGTGGTGAAGGGGGCCGGCGAGGAGACGCATGGCGGCATGGTCTTCCGCGCCCTGACCACCCATCACGACACCAGCCGCGGGGCCGAGCGCGGCGGGAACGTCGTGCGCGTGATCGAGGCCGATGGGATTCGCGTGTGCCACCTCGGCGACCTCGGACATGCCCTCGCGCCGGAGGACGCAACGGCGCTCGGCGGCATCGATGTGCTGCTGGTGCCCGTGGGCGGCACGTTCACCGTCGACGCCGAGCGCGCGACCGCCATCGTGAACCGGCTGCGGCCCCCGATCGCGATACCCATGCACTATCGGACGCCGAAGATCGGCTTCGACATCGCACCGGTGGACGACTTCCTCGCGGGCAAGGAGCGGGTCCGGCGCGTCGGAGGCTCCGAGGTCGAGGTGGCAAAGGAGTCGCTACCCGAGCCCACGGAGATCGTCGTGCTGGACCCCGCCCTGTAGCGCAGTGCACGCCCAGCAGCTGACAAGTGCAGAGCAGACAAGCATGGCGACGAGTCCAAGGAAGAGGCCGATGTGGCAGCTCGCCGGGCGATACGCGAAGTTGACGACAACGTCTCCTGCGGGAATGGGGACGCCGCGGAAGGCGTAGTTGGCGATGAAGATCTCCTCAGGGACACCGTTGACCGTGGCAGTCCACCCGGGGTCATACGTATCCGTAAGGACGAGCCAACCGGGGTCTTCTGCATACGCGTGCACTTCAACGGTGTTGGGCTCGTATAGCACGACGTCGGCGGGGGTGACTACCCCGGGGTGAGAGCAACCGGCCGCGCGCGTTCCCTCAATGAAGGTGGTCCGCCAGGGATCGACGGGTGCCGCGAGCATTGCGAGCGCCCTGACACTGGAAGCTGGCTCGACACCAGCGGCGACGTAGGCGTGAGGCAAGGGGTCCGGCACCTCCTGGAGCCAGACACCGCGCGACTTCCACCACCGCCAAGCCACCTTCGCGCTCGTAACGCGACCGAGTAAACAGAGACGGTCTGGGCCGCTGACGGGTTCGCCAGAAGGGAGCTGTCGACCGGGACTGCGCCGGGTCATCCCCTCAACGAGGCCGACGTAGCGAGCGGAGCGGAGGGGGTCGTAGAGGCGAGCATCCCGGAGGCCATAGGCCATCGCGATGTTGGGCGAGAAGTTACCACCGGACAGCGGCCCAATGATGCGATGCCCTTGGGCCATCGCTCGGGCAGCCTCAATCAACGGGGTCTGAGGAGGTGAAGGAGTCCTCGACGTGACGCGACGAGAGCTCCCATAGCGCGACGCAAAGACAGCCAGCGGAGCGCAGAGAGCAGCAGCACCAAGGACACAAGGAGACCCACGAGCGCAGGAGCGAAGAGCTTGACGAGGCGAAGCAGGCGGTCGTGGTACAGGAGCGGTACCCATTCCTGCGAGATGGCGCGCAAAGTCGACAGTGCCAGTACTCCGCTTAGTACGCTGAGCGCGAGCGCGACGAGCCAGATCAGAACTCGCTCGCGGGAACCGGATCGCGTTGGGGCGAACCACGCGCGCACGGATAGGCCGAGCCACACAGCGCCGCAGAGCGTGAAGATGAAACGCAAGCGTCCGGGATTCGTGTAGCGAAGAACGGGCAGATACGTGGCGCTGTTGAGAATGGGCAAGTGAAGCAGGATGCCGAGTACTACAAGGCTGGCCCAGAGGAAGAAGCGGTCATGGCCCGTGCGAGGCCGTAGCATGAGGCCGACCAGGATGGCGAAGAGGCCGAGGAAGCCGATGTAGATGGATCGCTCCCAGTAGTTGTCGTAGCTCCGCTGTTGACGGTAGTCGCCGAAAGCGTCATTCCCGTGGCGTTCTGGCAGGACCAGCAGCGCAGCTTCCTCCAAGGCGATCTCGCGAAGGAACTCCCCATCTCCCAGAAGGGCACTTCGTGCCGCCTCCGCAGGATCCTCACTGCTCCGGCCTGATCGTCCGGCACCGCTCATCGAACTGAGGCCAAAGCTCTCCCGCAAGGGGAGCAGTTGCGGCATCCCTAGTCCCGCGCCAAGCAACAATGCTAGGGCGGCGTAGGCCACAAAACCTCGCGCCCAACCAACGCCCCTCCTGCGCCGGTAGATGATCCACTCATAGCAGAGGAACGCCCCCCAGAAGGCGAGCATCTGAGCCGAGGCGCTGAGGTGGCCGGAGACGAGCTGCCATCCAATCGTAATCGACACCGGCACGGCGCGAATGGCCGTCGGCCGAAGGGCCAAGCGGTGAGTAGCCAAGAGGAGCGCTGGGAGCCACATGGCAGTGGCCGCGAGCGGGAACCCGAGCCAGACAAACATGAACCCGCCAAAGCCGTACGTGAAGGCCGCCAGGAACGCTCCGCTGGGAGGTCCACGCAGGGAGCGAGTGAGCGCGTAGGTGAAGAGACATGCTCCTATGAGGGTGAGGAGGGAGAACACCGTCTGACCAGTGGCAGCCGGGAGGAAGAGGTTCAGGAGGAGGTTCGTGGGGTTGCAGAGTGCTGACTGATTGTTCCCGATGAAGGACTGACCGCAGCCCGCGTACGGGTTCCACAGAGGGATGTACCCGGCGGCTAGGCCATCTGTGGTGAAGAGCCGCCAGGGGTACATTTGGAGCACTAGATCACCGGTGAACCTCATCGGCCACGTAACGTGTGGAGGCCGGAACGCAACGAACGCGGCATCTGCGAGGTACAGACCCTCGAACGGGACGAGGACTTCGCCCAGGAATACAGGCCAGAACGGCATCAAGCACAGAAGGACCAGGGCAATGCAAGCTAGCACATCGGCGAGGCGATCTCTGGCGATGCTCGCCTCGCAGGTGGAGACATCCGCCACCATCAGTCGTCCCTGTCAGTGACCATGTCTTCTCCCGGAGCTCGAGACGGTCGTATGTAAGGAGAGGAGAACAAGAGCCAGCGACAGAGGCCAATCAGGGAACTCGTTGTCGCCGCGTCGGTGCGCTGTCATGGCCCGAGACCGCCCCAGGACACATACCGGAACGACGGAGTAGGCTGGGCCCGATCTGACCGACCCCTCGGTGGCAGGGGGGCGAGAGAACTCAGGGGTGTGATACGGCAGCGAAGGAGGCCCATAGACGGTTGCTTCCGTGCACAGCAACGTCTGTCCTTCGTCCCATGTGTAGTCGTCTCGTCGGCGGTCACGAGCTCGGACGTGATTCCAGGGACACCATGCTCAATCATCACGGCGTCCGGTTCCCCTCCGGCACTCCAGCGGAAGCTGGCCAAGAAGAACGGACTCCCGACTGCCGTCGGGAGTCCGTCAGTATTGCGTGGTAGCGGCGGCGTGTTTCGCAGCAATGCACAACGCGCTCAGCGCCGTGCTAGTGAAGCGGTGGCGATTGCCAGTCAGCGGACGGAGGGCCAGGCGCGCGGCGCCGTCGGAACTCACTGGAAGATGCTCCGGGTCTTCCCCTCCTTCGAAGCCGTCGGACAAGTGGAACGCGCGACCGTCCGAAAGGACCAGTTTTCGTCCGGTCTCGACGGCGAGAGTTGGCGTTGGTGGTTCAGGCTCGGGCGGCTGCTCCCGGCCGCATCCCATGGAGATGAGCAGGCAGGCCGCCAAGCCTACCGTGCCCCGTCCTGTCCGCATGTCTGACCCGCTCCCACGAGGCTGGAGAGGAATATGACGGTTCTTGGGCGGCGGGGCCTCGTCTTCCTTCGGATTCGCGCCCCAGACGAAAACAGGTCTTCCCGACGGGCCGCAGAAGGTGGCCGCCGCTGCTCAGCGAATCTAGCAGTAGGTTCTATGCGCGAGGGGGTCAGCTCCTGTGGAAGTAGGGCCTGGCATATATCGCGCGGAGTCGAACAGCGAGGTGGTGTACGCGCTCGACTGTGGCGGCGCGCACGCCTTGGTCGACGTCGGGGGCGAGGCGGGAGTCGATGAGAAGCTGGGACAGCTGGAGGCGGACGGCGTCGATCTGGACACCGTCGTAGCCCTTTTCATCACTCACTGTCACCAGGATCACGCCGGCGCCGTCGCCCGTCTTCGGGAAGAGAAATCGCCCCGCGTCGTCGCCCACCGGCTCGCCTGCGAGCAACTCCGCTACTGCCCGGCCTACACGCCGCTCGAGGACAGTATGGTCGATTACACGGTGGACCAGGGCGACACCGTCGAGATCGGCGAGCTGTCCTTCCAGGTCCACCACATGCCTGGACATACGCCCGACACGGTCGCCTGGCAGCTCGGCGACGGCCTCTTCGCCGGCGATATCCTCAGGTGTGACGGCACCATCGGCTGGATGGACGTGCATTGGGGCTCCTGCATCGGTGACTACCGCTCGTCTCTTCAGCGCCTGCTGCGTTTGCCTGTCAAGCGCATCTACCCAGGGCACGGCGAGTGCGGAGAACTCACACGCGACAGCGTCGAAGAAGGGCTGCACCGCGTCGATACGCTCGCCCAGGCCGATGGCAGCCTCCTGACGGCCATGGGCCGTCCCGCGCCTCGTCGTCCGGCCGACGTCCCGACCAAGATCGTCCGCCTCCCGACCGTACTCCCCGGCGCCTGAGCGATCGCGTCGCAGCCACTCCTCGTCGATCTCCGGAGCGGCTCGTGTGAGGTATCCGACCGCCGAGCGGCGAACTACCCTTGTGTGCAATTGCTCCGCGCCCTCGCCATACATCTGGCGAGGAGCACGGCCTTTGGGAGGATGATATATGCGCGGCGATCTCGTCACCGTTTGGGCCATCGGCGACGGTGTTCGCGTCAACCCGGAAAGCGGACGCCTGATAGAGGAACGGCCGGACATCCACGCCGACTACCCCTCAGGCGAGTATCGGGAGAAGAATGTCGTGTGGGACGCGTCGGAGAGCCGCGTCGTGCTCCACTCGGCCCGCAACGAGTTCATCTCCTTCCAGATCGTCGTCGGGTCGGAACAGCCGGTACGCGGGCTCGAAGTGCGATTCGACCGCCTCCTGGGCCCTGGCGGTGTGGAGATCGCCGGACGCAATGTGGCGCTCTTCAAGGCCTGGTATGTCCGTGTCCGGCAGCCCTCGACCGGATACGAGAGGACTTCCCTCGGCCCCGGCTGGTACCCCGATGCGCTGTTGCCCGCGCCCACCGGCGAACCGCTGCGCCTGGACCTGCCTGATGAGAAGAACGCGATAGGAGAGTCCCACCGGCATCAGACCGTCTGGGTCGACATCTACCTGCCGCGGGAGCGGGCGGAGGCCCCGCCGGGGACCTATCGCGGCACGCTTTCCGTGTCCTGGCCGGGCGGGAGCCGGGAGTTGGAGATCGAGCTGCAGGTCTGGGACTTCGCGCTGCCGGACGAGATCCACTGCCGCGGCGACATCTACAACAACTCCATCCAGCACATGGAGCCCGATCTCGAACTCCGTTACTTCCAGATGGCCCGCCGCCACGGCTTCCAGCCGGGCATTGTCTACCACCGCCCTGACCTGAAGGTAGACGGCACCAATGTGCACATCGACTGGTCGGCCTACGACGACCGCCTCATGAAGTACCTCGACGGCTCGGCCTACACCGAGGCACGCGGCTACTGGGGACCCGGTGTCGGCCTGCCGATCGACCACATCATCCTCCCCTTCGACTGCGGCAAAAAGCCGGCCCGCCGGGGGGCCTGGCCCATCGCCATGCCCCAGGGCGGCCCGACGGAGGAATTCGAGGCGGTGTGGGTGGAGGCCGAGCGCCAGCTCAGAGAGCACTTCGACGCCGACCCGCACCGGCGCCGTGTGGAGAAGATCGTCTTCCTCGAGGGCCTGGACGAGGCCTACTACGAGGACGCCTATCAGCAGATGATCTACTACGCCGGCCTGCTCCGGCGCGGCCTGGGGAAGGACTGGTTCAAGCACCGCATCGACGGCGGCTACTCCTGGGAGGCGATGGAGAAGCTCTATCCCTACGTGGACCTCGTCATCTGCCACACCATCGCCTTCGATGCCGAGAAGATCGCCCACTTCGCGGAGAAGGGCGTCGAGTCGTGGTGCTATGGACCCATGATCTACGAGCGGCGCGAGAGCCTGTGGGTCCAACACCTTCCTCGACCTCGACCTGCTCACATGTCGCGGCCTGGCCTGGGCCACCTGGAAGCACCGCTGTGGCTACTGCCAGTGGGAGTTCGAATGGGCCGGCGACCGCGCTTGGACCGAGGCGCTCAACTGGGTCACCGAGCACGTCGAATACAACGGGTCGGGCCTGCTCATCTACCGCGGCGAGGTCGTGGGCTCCCCCGACCCCATTCCGAGCATCAGGCTCAAGGCCCACCGCCGCGGCTTCCAGGACTACGAGTACTTCTGGCTGCTCCGCGAGGCCGGGCGCGAGGCGGATGCCGACGATGCCGTCAACTCGATCATCCACACGACGCCCTTCGGCGAGGCCTCCATCGAGAACACAGAGATCTGGCGCAATGACCCGGAGGTGTGGGACAGGGCCCGCCTCCAGCTCGGCGAGAAGCTCCACGCCGTCCTGGGCGCGCAGGAGACACGATAGAGCCATGACCGGCCGCGCGGGCATCCACCTCGGTGACAGGTGAGTAGTGTGGAAGGATCGCTGGAACGTATCCGACGAGTGATGGCCGGTGAGCGTCCGGACCGCGCGCCGCTCTTCGACCTGCTGCCCAACGACGCCGTGCTGAAGCACTTCAACGGCGGCATCCCGGTCGGGATAGGCGAAGAGCAAGCGGGAGCGCGGGCCGTCGCCGCCGCCATCGACGGATCCCGGGAGTCGAGCCTCGCACCCTCCGAGGAGCGCCACGAGCGGACCGAAGACGGGCGCTCCATCAGGGCTGAGCGCTGGACCGCCTGGCGCGAGCGCATCGACTACGGGTCGAGCGAGAACTACGCCGAGGCGAAGCAGAGCCAGCTTGCCGACCGCCGCAAGTCGGCCGGAGACGCAGTGGACACCGCCGCCTCCGACTACTACCGTCGCCAGCTCGAGACCCGCTCCTGGTT
>JALGXV010000252.1 GCA_029821885.1 Candidatus Hebobacteria bacterium | reverse complement strand
GTCACGAGTATGAGTTGGTTCCAGTATCCAGCCTGCCCCTCGAGCTCTCCCTCTTTCCAGAATGTGCCAACAATCATTGAACCGTCCGGCGACCAGACCCCTCCCGTAACTTGGCTGGGCAAGACCTGGATGTCCCTCCCCCATATGTCCGTAATCACAGTCCCCACCCAGTCTTCCTCGGTGCTTCCCACAACGGTCATGAGGCGAGAGCCGTCAGGAGACCAATTGCCTTCCCACGTCGCAGGACTGCCCTCGGGCAGGACCTGGTGAGCTTCCGTGCCGTCCGCGTTCATCACCCACAAACGGAACCCTGTGTCACACGGCTTGCCGCCCTCCTCCTGCACGCCGTCGCTGTGGATGAAGGAGATCATGGTGCCGTCTGGAGACCATAGCTGCCGGCAGTTGACGCCGTCCAGGCCCGCGGCGGCCGTGAGGTCGACAGCGCCGGACCCATCCGTCCTCGCCTTCCAGATCTGTCCGAAGGTCGGCGGCCATTCATCCAGCACGACGTTTATCGCTTCATCGGAGACGGGAGACCGATCGGCATTTGTCCAGAAGTCGGACTCAGGGGTGAGCCACTCCGACTCGCCACTGAAGAAGCGGGACGAGGCCGGCGCGCCGCCGCCGGGCCAGAGCTCTGCACCGTGAAAGTGTAGCGTCCCGCGGAGGAAGAAGTAGTGCACGGCTGCGAATACGGCAGCCGCCAGGAGCATCAGCAGCACGGCCACCACGATGACCGTGACCAGCCGCGGCGCCCGCCTCGCCGGCGCAGCCGCGGCTGCCGACATTGCCGCCATTGCCCGCTGCTCCCAACCGGGCTGCAGCTCCGGCGTCGGCTCCGCGATCTCAAACAGAGATGCTAGCTGTTGATCGAATCGCTCAGTGCTCATCGGCCCCCAGCCTTTCTCGGGCCTTCTGTCTGGCTCGATGCAGAAGCGACTTGATCGCTCGCTCCGAGCGACGCACGATCTGTGCGATCTCTCTCAGCGACAACTGGTCCACGCAGTGCAGGACCAGCACCTCCATCTCGATCTCCGAAAGATGCTCCCTCACAATCGCCACCTGGCGCTTCGCCTCGATTCGCTCGGCCACGTCCTCGGCCACGTCGCCTTCTGCGTGCTGCTCTGGCAGTGCGTCAACTGACACCTGGGCCGAGGCGGGCACCGACTTCCGCCTGCTCTGCTGGCGTAGCTCCGCTATTACGTGCCGCCGCGCGATGCCGAACAGCCAGGCGGAGAAGCCAGCCTTGCGCGGGTTGTAGCCCCGGATGTTTCTGACCGCATCGGCGAGCGTGGCCACCATGATGTCCTCGGCAAGCTCCGCGTCACCCCGCAGCCGTCTCGCTGCGAAGCTGTGGAGGCGTCGGCCGAAGCGCGAACATAGCTCCCCGTGGGCCGCAGGGTCCGCGGCGTGGAGCCCGCGGATCAGGCGGTCCGTGGCTTCCCGCTCGTCCGGCAGTTCGGCCCTTGTCGCATCGGCCTCAGCCATCGGCCCCTTCAGTCGGCGCACAGGCCGGAGTAGAGCCCTTCACATACTACTCTCGCGAATTCGCCAAACTGGTCGCGCCAGATGGGGCGGTTGTTCGCCTCTGAAACCAGTGTCCCTGCTCTCCAACGTGTGAGCTGACCGCAGATGTCGAAGCCCTCTGAGACCGCTGTGAGAGCGCTCTGGCGAGCGGAGGAGTGTCCGGAGACCACGCCTTGTGAAGCACGCCTCGCTCGCCTCACCGGTACCCTCCGTCTGTGCCTGCCGTGCAGCCGCCTATGCGCAGTGAGGGATCCCCGAAGAGCATCATCTTCTGGATGTGGTGGTAGAGCGCGGCCCCGAACCAGTTGCCCCAGTGTCTCTCGATGTTCGGGAAGTCCTTCTCGATGTATCGGCTGACGCCCCCAGCCCATATGTCACCCAATGTGGCTGAGCCGTTGCGGGCCACGAGTTCCTCGAAGAGGCGCTTGACGAAGGCCTTGGATGGGCTCTGTAGGCCGGTGTAGCCGCCGAGATAGGCGATTCCGCCAACGTCGTGCTTGACCATGAAGTGCTCGGCCATGCAGTCAAGATCGTAGTAGGAGGACTGAATCGCAGCCGGCTCTGGGGCATCGCGTTGGTTGTTGGGCACCCCCGGTGACGGGCGGTACTCGCCGCCGTCCCTTCTTCTATAGGGGTGGTGGGGGTAATGGAACATCGCGGTGTCGCAGGCGGCGGCGAAGACAATAGGCAGCTTGCCCGCGTTGTTGAGGCCGGCGATCGACCGATAGTCGTACCAGCCGGTCCAACTGCCGCCGTTCCCTCCCGCGCGTCCCCCTGAGCCACCGCGGCCGTGGCCGATGTAGACGACGAAGCCTACTCCTCTGTTGATCTCCTCATTCAGCACGGCGGCCCTTCTCGAGAACCATCCTGCCTCTGTCCTGGGCATGGCTCTCCAGTCCGTGGTCCAGTAGTGCTTGACGCTCGCGTAGCCCAGAGGCGCGATGAGATCCGCGATGTAGTCCGCGGTCGGGTTCGGGTTTGACCACTCTCCTGTGACGAAGAGGGCGCGCTCGGCCCAGGATGAGCTGGCCCCCTGCTCATAGCGTATGATCTTATTGACTACGGTGCTCACTTCAGCCGGGGTCGAGGCGGGAATCCGGCCGACGCACACGTCCGGACGCAGATCGACTGCGTCCTGGTTTAGCTCTGACCAGTTCTCGGGATCGCCGCCGTTCATCTCTCCGAAGAGACCGTTCCTGTTGCCATCCCAGTCATCGAAGTCTCCCGCACCGTCGTAGAGATCCGCGTAGTAGAGATCGCTGGGCGAATACCCGTGTCCCCAGGCAACCGAGTCCCACGTTCGGGTGTAGCGGACTGGAAACTGGTCGACATCCCCCATCAGTAGAACGTACCGGATTCCCCAGCGCCTATGAGCGGCGGCAATCGCGAGCTTGACCCTCTCTTGCTCATCCCGGCCGCTCTCATAGGCGGCGTCGCGACGGATCTCTTCGAGCGTCAGGAGCTTCGCGGGCATGGCCGTAGCATTCTTGTGATCGATCAATGGCTCAAGTGCGTCTCTGAAGCACTCCGGAGCCAGGATGAGCAGATAGTAGGCCGAGAGCTCAGGCCGAATCACGGTGAACGTCAGGGAGGCGCCGCCTATGTTGCCTGCCACGTCCTCCGCCGTGACCGTGAGGCTGTTCTCGCCGTAGAACACCGCCATATCCCGGGAGAACCTGTAGTCGGGCGGCTCGTCCGGACGGATCTCCTCCCGGAGATCCCACAAGCTGTACTGATTCTGGCTCTGCCCCTGCTTGACTGTGACTGTAACCTGACTCAAAGCGCTCCCCGCCGTGACCCTCACTTCCAGCGGCAGCACCAAATGCTCAAGGGTGAGACAATCACCGCCTTTGGGTCGGGCGACACTGATCCTGGGCGCAGTTCTGTCATCTCCGCGGCAGGACCCCGGAGACACAACTGCGGCTACGAACAGGAGCCCAATGAGCAGGGCTGGCCTGAGCCAGGATCGTTGAGACACTGTCTGCGCCACAGCATGAATCCCGTTCATAGGCGCTCCTTCTCACACGACGTCAGGGGCCCAAGACGGACCGCAGAGGTCACTGAGGTGCGATGCGAGCACATCCCTTGGTGTCCGGAGACTCATTGTCTCGGCAGAGCGCCCTCGCGGCGGTCTCACGGACCCCGACAAGGACCCGTAGGATCGTGCCGGTCGCCCTATCGCGGACGAAGGCGTCATGGGTGCCATTTGTATCGCCAGGCACGAGATTGCAGGCTTCTGAGTAGAAGACGACAGAGCGGCCGTCCGCACTCATCGACGGGCTGCGCGACGACTCGTTCCCCTGAGCACCAGTCGCACTCACGCTGACGCGTTCGGCCGTTCCCGCTCGGGCACTCGAGCAGAAGAAAGGCAGGACACAGGCGACAGTGAGCAGGCCTGAGGTAAGTCGAAGCCAGGCGATGTAGCGCCCCATCTCATCCCCCTTGAGTCTCTCATCCTCCACGACCCGGCATCTGTCGAGCCAGCCTGGGTCGTCCCAGAGCTAGACGCGAACGTAGACTACGCGTCCCGGGTGGTCATCGCCACCTACAGCCAGGCGATCCATGCCCGCGCTGATCGCCTCCTCGGGCAGCTGCAGCAGGGAGCCACAGTTGAAGCAGCCCTCGCGGTGCTGCTCATTGGGCGCGCGGCAGATCCGGCACTCCGCCAGCACGCGGCGTATCCCCGGTGCCCCTGCCGCCGCAGATGCGATGCTCCGGATGGGGGCCCTCCATCTCCGCCGTGTCACATCTCTCATCGCTCCATCCTCCCTCTGCATGCCCGAGTCGGCGTTCGGACAGTATGAGAGGCATCTATGGACTACTCTCGCGGATTCGCGAGATAGGTCGCGGCCCGGAGCTGGCCTCCCGCTCTCGGATTCGGCGGCCGCTGGCAGGCGGGCATAATGGGGACCGTGTGCCCTTGTCACGTGGCTATGCGACATCCGCGAGAGAAGCCGGACTCGCGCGCCAGGCACCACACACCTGTTTGTGGCGCCGAAACACCCGTTATGAGCCTAGTCGGGAAGCCCCCTGTGCCGGTCTCACGGTCGCCCAACACCCGCAGGCGGTCCTACCGGCCCTCGACATACGCAGCCAGTCTCATCTGACGAGTTCAGACAGACGCATGTCCTCGATGCTGGCCCAGACGACGAAACTCGTCCGGCGTGCATCCGTAGTGCTTCCCAAACGCAACAATCAAGTGACTCCCGTCTGCGAATCCAGTCTGATTGGCGACTGACTCGACCGACTGGTTGCTTCCCAGCAGGATCCGCGCGGCTTGCGCCAAGCGCGCGCGTCTCTCGAGGCGCGCGTAGGTCATCCGGGTGTTCTCCTTGAAGA
>JALGXV010000251.1 GCA_029821885.1 Candidatus Hebobacteria bacterium | reverse complement strand
CAGGACTCGGTCATCCTGACTCTGGCCTGCGGCAAGTACCGCTTCAACAAGCTCGACTTCGGAGAGATCGACGGCATCCCTCGCCTGCTCGATATCGGCCAGTGCAATGACGCCTACTCGGCCATCCAGATCGCAGTCGGTTTGGCGGGTGCCTTCGAAACCGACGTCAACAGCCTGCCGGACGTCAACAGCCTGCCGCTGTCGCTGATCGTCTCATGGTTCGAGCAGAAGGCGGTGGTGATCCTGCTGACGTTGCTGCACCTCGGGATCAAGAACATCCGGCTCGGCCCGAGCCTGCCGGCCTTCGTCACACCGGCCGCGCTGAAGGTGCTGCAGGAGAACTTCAACGTCATGCCGATCGGCACGCCGGAGGAAGATCTGAAGGCGATACTGGGGTAGACATCGGGCGACACACCGTCAGCAATCATTGCGCAGGCAGGGACCGTAGCTCGTGGGGTCGTCCGGCCCGCGCCCTAGCCGTCCAGCCGCAGAGGCCACTTCGCACGCGCCACAGCCTTCCTCGGCCGCACGCCCACCCGGAAGGGCTTCTCGCCCCGGGACAGCACAACGGCCACCGGGGGGTCAGCGATGGGGCCTGTTGACCGCACCCCCGTTCGACGCTCTCGCCCTCTGCTCACCCGCCAGCACTACTGCCCTTCGGTCTCCTCTGACTGTCCCTTGGCCCTTCGCGAACTGGGCAGGATGTGAGAGTCCTGCGGCAGCCCCAGGACAAGCGTGTTCCCCTCAGAGCCGACGAGTTGCTGCACCGCCCGAAGCTGGAGAAGCGCCGGATGCGACTCGAGCACGCCACCGATGTTCGCCAGGTTCCGGATGGCGGCAGTCTCACCTCGGGCCAGCTCGAGAGCGGCCTGGCCCTGCTTACGGGCCTTCACCACATCCGTGAACAGCCGCTTGACCTCACCGGAGAGCATGATGTCCTTCACATCGACAGACAGCAGCTTCAGGCCGAGTTCGGCCACGGGCGCAGCTGCCGCCGAGGCCAGCTCGGGACCGATCTCTGCCCGCTTCTCGACGAGTCCCTCCACGGCCATGCTCGCCACGACGGAGCGAAGGGCGATTTGGAGCCTGAGATAGAGAGCCGACTTGTAGTTCTCGATCTCATTGATGGCCTTCGCAGGGTCTGCAACAGTGTAGCTGGCCGCCAGACTCACCTTCAGCGGCACCCCGTCAGAGGAGAGCACTTCCTGGCCGCTGATGGTGGCGAAGCGCTGCCGCGCATCGATCAGTCGGACAACGCTCGTCAAGCGGAAGATCCAGTGCTGCCCAGGGCTCAGTGTGGAGACGTATCGACCCTTCGTGTACTTGACCCCCTGCTGGTACTGGTAGACCGTCACGCGACGGAAGAGCACCAGCCAGACAAAGACAATAGCGACGACCAGCACGAGGTAGGACGCGATGAGATCGGCCATAGTTGCCCCTCTGACATCGGATTCTCCGGCTCAAGCGATCCCGGAGTTGCGGCGGAGGTCTGAACCTGCAGGGCCGCTCGTCCGGCGCGTTTCCGCAGACCCCTTGAGCCGGAGGGTGGGGAATCGAACCCCCTCGGCCGAAGCCGAACCAGAGCGGGGCGCGATGCGCGAAACCACATGGACGATGTCCACGGGCCGCCTGCGTTCCCGCACGAGTAGTATAGCACGTCGCATTTAGAAAGGGAACGCCACGGACGGCGACTCCAGGCCTCTCCGGACACGCTGCTACCCGCTTCGGGTGCGACTCACAAGCTTCGCGACCCTCGCGTGGGGCGCGGGCAGGGCGTAGCCGTTGAGGTGGTCCGGACATATCCACCGCGCGGCCTCGTGCCACCGCGGGCGAGTCCGGCCGCCAAGGACACTGGCCCCGTAGACGGTAAGGTCGATGCGACGGTTCATGATGCCGTAGGTGAGCCGGCCCAGCTCCGGCCCGATCTCGACGTCCAGTCCGAATTCCTGCCGCAGCACACAACGCAGGGCCGCCGAGGGATCTCCGTTATCGGCCAGTTCGACATTTGGGAACTCCCACAGGCCGCCCCAAACGCCCTCGGGCGGCCGCTGGGCAATGAGGATACGCCTCCGCCGGCGGACGATTGCCATCGCGGCGCGGCTCCGCCGGGTGCGAGTGCGTCGCGGTCTCGGGACCGAGTCTGCCACCCCGAGATGGCATGCTCGGCACAGGTCGGCCAGGCAGCAGACGTCACACTTCGGCTCCCGAGGTGCACAGACCAGCGATCCCAACTCCATGAGGGCCTGGTTGTACTCGCCCGGACGCTTGACTGGCACAGCGGCCTTGCCGGCCCGCTCGATCCTGCGTCGCGCCGCCAAGGACTCGCCTCTCCGATGGAAGACTCGTGCGAACACCCGCCTCGCGTTGGCGTCGAGCGCAGGATGCCGCTGGCCGAAGGCGATGCTGAGGACGGCACCGGCGGTGTAGGCCCCGACGCCTGGGAGGGCGACGAACTCGCTGTAGTCGCCCGGAACCGTACCACCGTTCCGTCCGATGAGAGCCCGGCAGGCGGCGTGGAGGCTCCGCGCGCGAGCATAGTAGCCAAGGCCGGCCCAGTGCCTCAGCACCTCATCGAGCGGTGCCGCCGCGAGGTCCGCCACCGTTGGGAATCCCTTGACGAAGCGCTGGTAGAATGGGATGACGCGCTCGACCTGAGTCTGCTGGAGCATCACCTCCGCGACCCAGATTCGGTAGGGATCCCGAGTGTGGCGCCACGGCAAGTCGCGCCGGTTGCAGGAGAACCACGGCAGCAGGCGGGGCGCGATGTCCTGGGGCTCTGGGGAGCGAATCCGGGACATGCCCTCGACTACTCAGTCGGTCTTCCTGAAGAATCCTGGCGTGCGCTCAATGCGGATGCCGCCCTCGAAGGGCGGACGGTGGCTGTCGTCTTGGCGGTGACGCACCTTCTCGGCGATCACTTTGCGGAGGAACTCGAGCGCGGCCTGGCCGTCGCCATCCATGAGAATCTCCTGGAGTGAGATGAGCTCCTCCGGCTCAAGGGGAACAGCCGTGTTCTCCGGCCTCAGACTCAAAGAGGAAGCCTTCCTTCTGCGGAGTGACTAGAGCAGCTCGCGCTGCACCTTCCCCTGGCCCTCGCCGTCAACCTTCTCTACGCCGAGGTGCTTGTACGCTTCCTCGGTCGCGACGCGGCCCTTCGAGGTGCGGGCGAGGAGGCCGCGATGCAGCAGGAACGGCTCCACCATATCTTCGAGTGTCCGAACCTCCTCCTGAAGGGTCGCCGCCAGAGCATCGATCCCCACAGGTCCGCCGAGGTGCTGATTCACGATGATCTCGAGAAGCCTTCGGTCGATGGGGGTCAGTCCGACCTCATCGATTCCCTCCAGCGCCAGGGCCGCCTTGGCCACCTCTGGGCTCACCTTTCCGCCGCCCCTGACCTGCGCGTAGTCGCGGACCCTACGCAGCAGGCGGTTGGCGATCCGGATGGTGCCCCTGCTCCGCGTGGCCAGCACTCTCGCGCTGTCCTCATCCACCGCCATTTCCAGAAGGCGCGCCGAACGGTTCAGTCCCTGAACGAGTTCGTCCTCTGAATAGAAGTGCAACTCCCGGACGATCCCGAATCGCTGCCGCAAGGGCGGCGACAGCAGGCCTGCCCGGGTGGTCGCGCCGACGAGCGTGAACGGCTGGAGTCGAGAGCGGTAGATGCGGGCGTGCGCGCCCTTGTCGAAGATGATGTCAACAGTGAAGTCCTCCATCGCCGAGTAGAGCAGCTCCTCGACCTGCCGCGGCAGCCGGTGGATCTCGTCGATGAAGAGCACATCGCGCTCTTCGAGATTCGTGAGAATGCTGACGAGGTCGCCCCCGCGCTCGAGGGCGGGGCCGGAGGTGCCCTTGAAGTTGACCCCCATCTCGTTCGCGATGATACGGGCGAAGGTCGTCTTCCCGAGGCCAGGCGGCCCGTAGAACAGCGTGTGGTCGAGCGGCTCGCCGCGCTCCTTTGACGCCCTGATGGCGATATCCAATGCCTCGACGACCACGCCCTGCCCGATGCAGTCGCCGAAGGTCCGCGGCCGCAGGTTCCACTTGTCCTCGCGCTCCTCGGGTGTTGCGTCGGCGAGCACCTTCGCTGCAGGCTCGGCTGCCGGTTCGGGCCGGTCGCGGGACGCCGAGGTGGCTTTCTTCCGTCTCACTGCCTAGGACCTCTCTCCCCGGTACACCTCTTCGAACAGCTCCTCCGCGCTGGACACATCAGGGCGCCGAGCGATGGCCGCCTGCACCATCCGCTGGGCTTCGGTGCGCGTGTGGCCGAGCTGCTCGGTGAGCACTGCCATGACCTCCTCCCGGAAGTCCTCTTCCTCCGGCGGTGAGGGCGCCTCTGCCCCCTCCGGCATAAGGGCGAACTTGCCAACACGGCCGTGCAGGGTGGCGATGATTTTCTCTGCCTTGCGCGGCCCGATGCCGTCGAGGGTGCACAGCAGCTTCGCATCCTTGGCCTCGATGGCGCGCGCGATCCGAGCCACATCCACAGAGAGCGCTCTGCAGGCGGCAGTGGGCCCGATGTCCTCCACCGTGATGAGCCGCTCGAAGAACTCCCTCTCGAGTTGCGAGAGGAATCCGATTAGCATCGGCTTCGGGTTGTGCTCGGTCTGATGAAACGAGACGTACAGCTTCACCGTGTCGCCCTCGGCACCGGCCGGCCGGGAGCGAATGGCCCGCTGCACAGCAACGGGAAGCATGACCTCATAGCCCACGCCGCCCGAGAGGACCACGATGCGCTCGTCCTGCCTGCCGATGATCTTGCCCTCGAGATATGCGATCAACTGCGTTTCCTCGGCCTACTGCGGAGAGAGGTCGATGCCGGCGCGCGCCGCGCCAACCAGGGCCAGCGCCATCGCGTCACACACGTGGTCGGAGTCAGGTGGATCCTGGAGCGAGAGCATCCTGGTGACCGCCCGCTTGATCTGCTCCTTGCTCGCCCGACCCGAGCCGGTGAGGGCCTGCTTCACCTCGGCCGGCGAGACCTCCAGCACTCCGGCTCCGGTCTGGTCGGCTGCGAGACAGATCACCCCGCGGACATGTCCCATCAGGATGACAGTGCGAGGGTAT
>JALGXV010000250.1 GCA_029821885.1 Candidatus Hebobacteria bacterium | reverse complement strand
CGCGAGCAGAAATCATCGAAGGGCTTCCCGTCGAGGTGCGTGTGCCAGGCGCGGTGCCCCCCGGCCTTCACCCGCTCGTACCCGTCAATGTGTTCTCGGTAGTAGTACTTCATAGGCCTGGTCACGTGCACTCAGCATCAGCGCGCACCCTCCCACTCTCGCACGCCAAGCGACCGTCCGTCAAGTGTGGAGCTATGTCAGAGCCAGCGCGGGGCAGGAAGGCACGGAGGGTGGGTTCCGCGAAATGCCAGTGGATCCCGCCCTACGGTGAACCCCCGACACGCGGCACGGCCAGATGTGCCCGCGGTGGAGCAGGAGCGCGGGGCCGGCGGGCGAACGGAACAGAGGTGTCAAGGGGCGCGCGGCGGGGGTATGAGTACCAGAAGTGGCGGCGCCACGGCCGGCGCCGTCGCCGCGTACGCGGGCCGCGGCGCCCAACACGACCGCGAGGGACAAGTAGCTGAGGAGGTCAGCAAAGCAGATGCAGTATCGCGACTTTGGCAATACCGGTCTCAAGATTTCCGCGCTGGGCTTCGGCTCCATGCGCCTGCCGGAGAAGGACGGCCACGTCGAGCAGGATAAGGCCATCGAGGTGATCCACCGCGCCTTCGAGCTGGGCGTCAACTACATCGACTCCGCCTACTTCTACAACCACCACGAGAGCGAGGTCGTCGTCGGCAAGGCGCTGAAGGGCTGGCGCGATAAGGTGACGGTCTCCACGAAGAACCCTGACAGTTCCGCCGACGCGGACAAGTGGCGGACGGTTCTCGACGAGCAGCTCACAAAGCTCGACGTGGACCGCATCGACGTCTACCACTTCCACGGCATCAACTGGAAGGTGTTCGAGGAGAAGATGACCCGCCCCGACGGATGCCTGAAGGCGGCGCGGAGGGCCCAGGACGAGGGGCTGTTCACCTATCTCAGCTTCTCATTCCACGACTCGCCCGAGAACCTGATCCGGCTGGTGGACACGGGCGAGTTCACCTCGGTCACCTGCCAGTACAACCTGCTCGACCGCGCGAACGAGCCGGGCATCGCCCGCGCTCACGAGAAAGGCATGGGCGTCGTCATCATGGGCCCGGTGGGCGGCGGACGGCTCGGCGCGCCCACGGCCGGGATTCGCGACCTGCTGCCGGCCGGCAGCGCCAGCACCCCCGAGATCGCGCTCCGCTTCGTGCTCTCGAACCCGAACGTGAGCTGCGCCATCTCCGGCATGGAGAACCTCCAGATGGTGGAGGAGAACTGCGCCACCGCCAGCCGAGAGGAGTCGCTCTCGACAGACGAATTGGCCGCCATGCAGGCCGCCTACGAGGAAAAGAAGAAGCTGGCCGAGCTCTACTGCACCGGCTGCAGGTACTGCATGCCCTGTCCCCACGGCGTAGACATTCCGGAGAACTTCTCCGTCATGAACACCTACCGGGTCTATGGGCTGCTCGACCACGCGCAGGCCGAGTACCGGGACTGGATGACTGAGCAGAAGCAGACCGCCGCCTTCTGTCAGGAGTGCGGGGAGTGCGAGCCGAAGTGCCCGCAGAAGATCCCGATCGTCGCGCAGCTCAAAGAGACCGAGGCCGCCCTCGGCAAGGGTGCGAAGAAGGACTGAGCGCGGGGGAGCCGACGTTCGCTGTTCGCCCGCAGGGCAGGAGCGTGTCTCCTGCCCAGGCTCCCCCTCCCTACCCCCGCGCCTGTGTCGCGATGGTCAGCGCCGCGGCCGCGAGGCCGTCGGCTTCGGCGCGGAGGGTGATGTCGCCGGCCTCCTCGCTCGGCCGCACGATGGCGAGGCAGCGCCCGCGGTAGAGCCGATGGCGCTCGCCCCGGTAGGGCTCGGCATGGCGCGGGTTATTGCTGCCCACCGCCGCGAGATGGCCGGGTCCGGTGACGGTGAAGCGCGCGACGTGGTCGGCCTTCGGCGCCAGCCGCCCCTCCGCGTCGACCGCTTCGACCGTGACGTAGGCGAGGTCGTTCGGGTCGGCCCAGATCGGGTTGCGGTCGGCCGTCAGACGCAGGGCCGCGGCCGGGCCCGCGGTCACGAGCGAGTGCTCCGCCACCTTCTCGCCGCCGCGATACCCCACCGCGGTCAGCTCCCCGGGCGCGAAGCGCACCTGGAAGGCGGCGATGAGCCGATCTTTCTCGCGCATCTTCCTGCGCCCCACGGGCGACCCGTTCAGCAGCAGCTCGACCTCCTCGCAGGCGGAGTAGACATCGACCTGGAGCTTCTGCCCCTCCAGGCCGGGCCAGTTCCAGCAGACCTCCACGTCCGGCCAGCCCCACTCCTTGCGGGCGAGCTTGCGGCCCTCCGGCACCGGCGCGTGGACGCCGATGAAGAGCGAGTCGGGCCTGTGCCAGAGCAGGTCGCGATAGTAGGAATGCGCGCGCTTCCAGCCGCAGATGTCGATGTCCCCGCAGTAGGCCTGGTGCCACGGATACCCCGGCAGCCAGCTCTTCTCCGTCGGCGCCTCGGGCTCGCCCTCCAGCCAGGTGCCGCCGATGCCGGACTCGCCCAGGTAGTCCATGGAGGTCCATACGAAGTCGCCGATCAGATAGGGCAGGCGCGCGGCCGCCTGCCAGTACTCGTAGGCCTGGCTCGCGAAGGTCTCGGTGGCCACCATGATGCGGTCGGGGCAGCGCGCGTGGTCCTCCTCATAGCGCTTCAGCAGGTAGTTGTATCCGCACACATCGAGCTCCGCGTAGAAGTCGTCCACCTGCTCCCACTCCGGCCAGTTGTTCACCGCGCAGGTGACGGGCCGGGTGGGGTCGAGCGACTTCACCCGCGCGGCCAATCGCCTCGCGATCTCCGGCCCCCACGGCTGGCCCGCTTCCTTCACCTCGTTGCCGATGCTCCACAGCACGATGCTCGGGTGGTTGCGGTCCCGCAGCACCATGCTGTCGAGGTCGCGCTGCCACCAATCGTCGAACACGACGTGGTTGTCGTTGGGCGTGCCGCGCTCCCGCCAGTTGTCGAAGGCCTCGTCGATGACGAGCATCCCGAGCCGGTCGCAGGCGCCGAGGAAGGCGGGCGCGGGCGGGTTGTGCGCGCAGCGGATGGCGTTGAAGCCGCTCGCCTTGAGCACCTCCACCTTGCGCTCCTCCGCGCGGTCGATGGACGTGGAGCCGAGCGGGCCGCAGTCGTGATGGACGCACCCGCCCCGCATGGTGATCGGCTCGCCGTTGAGCCGGAAGCCCTCCGCCGCGCTGAACTCGATGGTACGTATGCCGAAGCTCGTCGCGTCGTCGTCGAGCAGCTCGTCGCCCGCGCGCACCTCCACCTCCACGCGGTAGAGCGCCGGATGGTCGGGCGACCACAGGCTCGGATTCGTCAGCGCCAGTTCCTCGGCGAAGGCGCGGCACTCCCCCGCGGGCACCTCGCCCTCCGCCTCCCGCGTACCGCAGTCCTCCCCCTCCGGTCCCCGCACCACCCATCGCACGGTCACAGAGCGGGCCGAGTCGGACTCGTTCACCACCGTCGTCTCCGGCCGCACCCGCGCGGATTCGCCCGACACCTCGGGCGTGGTGACATAGAGGCCGCCCTCGGCGACATGGACGAGGTCGCTGACGAGGAGCCATACGTGCCGGTAGATGCCCGAGCCGGAATACCAGCGGCTGTGCTTCGGCGCGGAGTTGTCCACCCGCACCACCAGCAGGTTCTCCCTCCCGACCTTAATGTGGTCGGTGAGATCCATGGTGAAGCTGGTGTACCCATAGGGGTGCCGCCCGACATAGCGGTCGTTGACCCAGATCTCCGCGTTCTTGAACACGCCCTCGAAGCGGACGGCGACTCGCTTGCCCCGCCAGGCCTCCGGCGCGGCGAAGCGCTTGCGGTACCAGCCGAGGCCGTCCACGAAGTACCCGCCCTCCGGACAGCTCGGGCTGTTCGGGTCGCGGGGCAGCTCGATGCTCCAGTCGTGCGGCAGGTCGAGCCGCCGCCACTGCGAGTCATCGAACCCGCGCTGGAGCCATTCCGCCCAGAACGCGGTCGGCTCGTCTCCCAAGTGGAACCGCCAGTCCTTGTCAAAAGTCGTCTTCATACCTCAGCTCCCTAGCTCGACTCATCGAAGATCGGCGCGACCGGTCGGGCGCCCGGGGTGTGATGTGCCCGGAGAGTGACTCCTTCACTGCGCCATGGCCAGTTCCTCTTCTCGTGGGCCGCGCCCCAGGCCTCGCAGTCTCGACGAGGTCCGCTGAGTGACTGCTCTTGACAGGACAGGCGCGAGAGGAAGAAGAATCGAACTTCACTGGAGCGGCAGCGGCGGCGGCGAGCCGTCAGGAGTTGGGCGCATCGTGTCGCAGAGGCTGGCGTCCTCAGAGGAGTTGGCATGGAGATAGACCAGAGCACGTGCATCGGATGCAGCAAGTGCCTCCCCTACTGCCCCGTGGGGGCAATCGCGTTGCACGACGGCCTCTCGCACATCGACCTCGACGCATGCGTCGAATGCGGGAGCTGCCTGCGCAGCGCTCACTGCCCCACCGAGGCCATCTACCAGCAAGAACTCGTCTACCCCCGTACCGTGCGGAGCCTGATGAGCGATGTCCTCACCATAGCGGAGGAATCACAGATCTCCGGCCGCGGCACCGAGGAGATGAAGACCAATGAGGTGACTGGCCGCTTTCGGCTGGGTGAGGCCGGAGTCGCCATCGAAGTGGGTCGGCCGTGCCTGGGCACTCGTCTTCACGACGTGGAGACGATCGCGCAGGCGGTGGCCAGGCTCGGCGTCACCTTCGAGACGCAGAACCCAGTGACCAGCATGATGGCCGACACGTCAGCAGGTAAGTTCAAAGAAGACCTCCTCAATGAGAGGGTCCTTTCAGCGATCATCGAGTTCAGCGTCAAGCTGGAGCAGCTCCTCGAGCTCTTCCAGATTCTGAAGGAGGTCTCCGAGAAGATCGACACG
>JALGXV010000249.1 GCA_029821885.1 Candidatus Hebobacteria bacterium | reverse complement strand
CGTGGTCCACGTGCCCTACACCATCGGGCTGGCCGCCTATCCTTATTATAGGGCCCGCAGCGAGTACGGGTGGGAGGAGCAGATCCTGCCCTATCTGCCCACCTGGCTCCACCCGCGGGATCCGGGGGTGAGCGCCTGGTTCTGGGAGGGGCTGCCGGCCGGCCTCCCGCTGCCCTGGGGCCAGTGGGTCACGCCGGTGGCCGGCTGGGGCGCCTTCACGCTGGCCCTGCTGGCGGCGATGATGTGCCTGGGCGCGCTCATGCGCAAGGACTGGATCGAACGCCAGCGGCTGACCTTCCCGCTGATCGAGGTGCCCATGGCCCTGGTGAACTCCGAGGCGCACCCGACGCTGCCGAAGAGCTCCTTCCGCTTCAGCGCCTTCTGGCTCGGATTCGTGCCCACCAGCATCGTCTCACCGAGATGCGGGTCCGCATCGCCCCGGGCACCATCGGGGTGATGGCATTGGTGCCGGGCGAGGTGTCTTTCAGCGTGTGGGCCTTCTACCTGCTCTTCCGCGTCTACCTGCTGGTGTGCGGGGGCTTCGGCGTGCCGCCCAGCGGAAGCGCGGGCGCGGGCGGCTTCAACCCACGCGCCTTCTTCGACTATGCGGCCGACGGGGGCTTCATCGTGATCGCCGCCATCGCGCTCTTCCGGGCGCGGGACGCCTTCGCCGCCGGCATCCGGCGGCTGTTCCTCAGGCGCCGGGAGCCGGACGACCCGACGGCGCCGATGAGCAATGCCGCGGCCGTCGTCGGGTTCGTGGCGGCGAACGCGTTGATGCTCTGGTGGGCGCGGCGCGCCGGCATGTCGTGGGGGAGCTATGCCCTCATCATGGCCGCCTTCTACGTGGCGCTCATCGGCACGGTGCGGCTGACGGCCGCGGCGGGGCTGCTCCAACACCGGCCGCCCACCCATGAGCGATGGATCATCATGCGCCTCCTCGGCGCGAGGGCGATCGACCCCACCTCCCTCACCATGTACTCCTACCTCAGCATGGGCTATCTGCTGGAGCCGCAGAACTGGGCCATGAACTACATGGTGAACAGCTTCAAGCTGATGCACCGCGGCCGCATTCGCGGGCGCGGGTTCGCGCTGGCCGTCGGCGTCGCCATGGTGGGGGTGCTGATCGCCTGCAGCGCCAGCGTCCTCTGGGTCGCCTACCGTCACGGCGCGGTTTCGCTGGGATGCTGGCCCATCTTCGCGGTGCCGACGTGTGCCTTCCGCGAGCTGAACACCAGCCTCACCTCACCGGAGATTGCGGACAACTGGCTGCGGCTCGCGCTCGTCGTGGGCGGAGCCTTCACGGCGGGGCTGTCGTGGATGAGTTCGCACTTCGTGTGGTGGCCCTTCAGCCCCATCGGCTTCGTCATCGCCAGCGTCATGCATACGAACCGCGACATCTGGGCGAACGCGCTCATCGGGTGGCTGCTGGCGACGCTCATCCGCAGGTTCGGCGGCCTGCGGCTGTACCACAGCCTGCGGCCGGCGTTCGTGGGGCTGATCTTCGGCCACTATCTGACCGATGCGGCGATGGCCATCTTCGCCACCACCGTCCTGGGGGCGAGAGGTGTTACATCGCTCGTGCCGTAACACCGAGGCGGCAGCGGCGAAACGGCACCTGGCGGACCGCTGGCGATCTGTCCCCCAGGTGCGGCTGCGCCGGGCGGCCTTCGTCAAAAGAAGATGCTCTCTTGCTAGGAATCGCCCGGGCCATGCCGAAGCGGCAAGTGGTCTTGCGAACTGCCACTGCGGGAGTGGTAGATAATGAGCGTGGGCACGGCGCGCAGGGGGGCGGGTGCGGAGCCCACCGACCGAGGGCAGTTGCCCACGGGCAAACGACGAGGAGGCGGGTTATGCGAACCACCATTGCTGTAGGACTGACACTCGTTCCCGTGCGACAAGACTCCCGGGGTGGGGGGCGAGGGGTTTACACTGACCGGCAACTGGCAGTACGGCGCGCCGGGGGGCCTGGGCGGGCTCATCTGTGTTCTTGCCATACCGGGGGATTGCGAGAGCTATGATCCCGCGTCGGCCCACACGGGGAGCTATGTCTACGGCTACGACATCGGCGGGGACGGCCTCTACGATAACGACATGGTGGTCACTCCGCTGACCACGACCGCGCTCAACTGCGTGGGCTACACCAACGTAACGCTCCGGTTCTGGCGCTGGCTTGCTGTCGAGCCCCCCGTGTATGACCACGCCAGCATCGAGGTGTCGAACAACGGCACCGATTGGACCCTCGTCTGGGAGAACCCCGTCTTCATCGAGGACCTGGCCTGGACACAGGTGGAGTACGACATCTCCGCGGTGGCCGACGGGGAGCCGACGGTATACGTCAGGTGGGTGATGGGGCCCACGGACGATATGGCGAGGTGGTGCGGCTGGAACATCGATGACATCGAGATCCTGGGCGACCCGGTGATGCCCACCGAGATCCTCGCCTGGATCCCGTACACCGACATGGTCCCAGGCGGGGAATACGACAACACTCTCGCCGCCCTGGACACGTACCATCCCTGGTACAACCTCACCACCTCGGTCACCGAGGACGCCGGCGTCCTCGCCACCGAACTTGTGGGCAAGGACGTGTTCCTCGCCATGGAGCAGGAGCTGGCCACTTCTGCCCAACTCGCCACACTCGGAGCCGCCTTCGCCGATGTGCTGACGGACTTCGTGGAGCAGGGCGGAACGGTCATCGTCCTCGGAGAGTTGGACATATACTTTGAGGGATTCCTGGATGCGACCGGATTGATGTCCTGCGATGCCGTGGCCGACTATTGGTTGGGGGAGGCACTGCCCGTCGTCTCGCCCTCCCATCCCCTCGCCTTCGGCCTGGGCGCCACCGTTGCCGCGCAGAACCTCACCAACGCCTACACCGTCGGCCCGGAGGCGACGGTGGTCATCGAAGACGGATTTGGCAACGCGGTGGAGGCGGTCAGACTCCTGGGTGCGGGCGCGGTGATCGTGATCGGGTACGACTACTATGAGTACGATGCCGACGCCGCACGGGTGCTGGCCAACGCGGTGCAATACCCCCAGGCGACGGGCGACATTCTGCTCTACCAGGACAGCAACATACAGTTCCTCGCCCAGCAGGCCCTCGACGATCTGGGCTACAGCTATCAGACGGCCGCGCGAGACGACTTCGATTCCTGGCTGACGCAGAAGTCCTGGGGCATCGTGGTGGTGGACTCCCCGAGTTGGAAGCCCACGGGCGGATTCGGGGAGTTTGTCAACTTCCTCGACGCCGGGGGGAGGGCAACGATATCCACCTGGACGCTCACGGCCGAGCCCGCGCTGACTGCGGCCTTCGGCGTGTCGGCCGACGAGACGTTCACGACGGTGCCCCCGATCTACCGGTGGTATCCCTCGCACGCGGTCTTCACCTCCCCGATGGATGTCCCCGATCTCTCGACCTTCAACGACGATTGGCTGAGCGACGCCGACCGGCTGTCCTACGTGAGCGGGGACGTCGTCGGGCTCGCCGGCTACACGCCGGCACCGGGCCCCGGCCAGGCCGCGATTGTGCTCACCGACGACATCCGCATCCTCAACGCCTTCCTGTGGGATGAGGCCAACCAGGATGACGACACCGACAGCGTGGACGATGTCCTGGAACTCATCATCAACGAGATCGAGTATCTCCGGCCCGGCCCGAGGGCCGACTTCTCGGCCGATGACACGCAGGCCGCCGTGGACCAGGTCGTCACCTTCACCGATCAGTCCGCCGGCACGCCCGTCGCCTGGTACTGGGATTTCGGAGACGGCGAATACAGCGTCGAGCAGGATCCCGTCCACGCCTATACTGGCACCGGCGCCTACACGGTCACGCTCACGGCCAGCAACGCCGACGGGCAGGACACCGTCCCCAAGACCGACTACATCACGGTCGGTGTTACCGGCGTCGCCGCCGCCTTCTCCGCCACGCCCACCGAGGGCATCATGGGCATGACGGTGGACTTCACCGATGAGTCCACCGGCCCCGTCGGCTCGTGGGATTGGGACTTCGGCGACGGCGAGAGCGCCACGGATCAGAGTCCGAGCCACGTCTATGCCGATCCCGGCATCTACGACGTGAGCCTCACCGTGACCGATGTCTATGGCAGCGACATCGAAACCAAGATCGCCTATGTCTGGGTCGGCTTCCTCGACTGCGGCCCGGACAACTGGGCCTTCCAGCACACGATGCTGGCCGTCTACTTCGGCGTCGTGACGGGCTATCCCGGCGGGTACTACGAGCCGACCTGGGCGGTGAACCGAGGGCAGATGGCGACCTACATCGCCCGCGCTCTGGCGGGCGGCGACAGCAGCGTCCCCGAGGCCACACCGCCGGCCACCTTCGACGACGTGCCGGAGGGCTACTGGGCCTGGAAGTACGTCGAGTACGCGGTGACGGAGAACGTGGTCACCGGGTATGACCCGACCACCTACGCTCCGGAGGTCGACGTGGACCGCGGCCAGATGGCGGTGTTCATCGCCCGCGCTCGGGGCTGGGTGAGCGTCGGCGACGACATGACGACCGCGCCGGAGGTCTTTCCCGATGTGCCGAGCGGGTTCTGGGCGGGCACGGCGGTAGAAGCCTGCGTGGATAACTTGGTCGTCCAGGGCTATGAGGACGGCTTGTACCATCCGGAGGTCATCGTCACCCGCGACCAGATGGCCGTCTATGTGGCACGGGCCTTTGGCATGCTGCCCTAGCCCGGCGCCGCGGTGCTGACTGTCATCGGGGCAGGGACATCCGTCCCTGCCCCGATCTCTTGTGTAAGGGATCCTGTCCGGCCCGGCGCCGAAACGGCAACAGCGCGGGGGCGGACGCCCGGCGCCGGCCCCCGAATGAGTCGGCAGGGCAAGGACCTCGGCCGCCTCCGGCGGCCCATCTCTCGCCCCGTCATCCGGCCCTGCGATGCGGCTCTTACTTCTTCAGCGCCAGCGGCTTGCCGCAGCAGGCAATCTCGCAGTCCGCCGTACAGGTGCAGGACGGCGAATCGCCGCCGCATTCCTCACACGCCTTCACGACTCGCAGCTCGAGGCCGCACCCCGGGCAGACGTAAACCTGTCCCTCTTTCATCTCGTCGCAGTTCGCCATGTTCGGCTCTCCTTCACCCTCGCAGGATGGCTTGCGCCCACAGTCTACCACGGCCGGCTCCCGGCTGCGGGCACCGCCAGCGCTCGGAGTGTTCGGCCCCTCTACCATGAGGCGAGGCCCGGCCTCCCTCGGGCGTCCACTCGCCTGCCCCGGATGTGTCGCAGGAAGGCGCCTGTGGGACGTCTGGCGCCATCACCCCTCCGAGGTAGCTGGTTCGTATGGCGCGCAGTACGGCCTTAGGGTGATTGTCGGGGAGCGGTGCATCTGGTACCGTCGAGGTGGCACACAGGGAGGGCGCCGGGATATGCCTGACCTGGGCAAGCACAAAGAGAAGAGCACGGCTTACGATGGCTTTGGGCCGGCCTGCGGCGCCAAGCATCCAAGTGACAGGGGGTCTGCTGGGGCGTGGGCCGGCCCCGCCATCTTGTATACCTTTTCTCCGTCCCTTACTGTTGTCCTGCCGATGGCTGTGTTGCCCTATGTGCGCCTGACACACAATCCGGCGGCAGCCGTGCCGAAGGGGGACAGACATGTTTCTGGGTGAGCTGCTGGTCTACCGCTATCGGCTCATCAACGCCGAGCAGCGCGACGCAGCGCTGGCCCGACAGCGCGAGTCGACGGGTGGACGTCGCCTCGGGGAAGTGCTCGTGGAGATGGGCCTGCTGACAGAGGAGGAGCTCGAGGAGGCGCTGGCCTACCAGCGGGACCAGCGCAGTCCTTGGGACCAGGCCGTCTAGCCGCGGCCACTCTCGCGATGGGCAGAACCGCGTCTCCTGCCCGGGTGGTCTGAGGCCGCCGGGGCAGGTATCACTTGGTGCTCTGCGGGGCCTCCTTCTGCGGGGCCTACTTCGGCTTCAGCTTTGCGAAGTCGTTGCTGATGATGGGACCCTTCCCGCTCCCGGACACGTTGATCCAGAAGTAGACGCCCACCGCCCCAGCCTGTATCCCGAATCCGACGTCCACGTTTGAGAGATCCTCCTCGGCCCCCTCCTCGCGGAGCAGCGCGAGGAAGCGCTGCTCCGGCGGCAGGCCCTCCCCCGGCGGGCCGGCTCCGGGGGCGAGTGCAGCCACCTCACTCGCCGCCTCGATCCAGTTGTCAAGAGCGGTCTTCTGGGAGGGGAGCAGCGACGGGACATAGATGCGGACCTCGCGATGAGCACCGAACTCCTCCACCTCCTCCCCGGTGAGCGAGCCGAACAGCTCGAACGCTCGCGGCCACAATACCTCCAGCATGGCCGTCACGAAGGCCCCCACCTCCGGGTTCGCGGCGCCCGCCGCCCGCAGCTCTTCGCTGGGGAGAAACCCGAGCACCTCGACCGCGCGCAGGAACTCCTTCGACGGTTCCTCCGGGGCCCACTCGGGCAGGGCGGGGCCGCTGGACTCCTCGGCCGCCTGTTCCTCTGCCGCGAAGACAACGGGCGTGCCGCAGATCACCGATACAACTAGAGCCAGGGCCAACGCGCAAGAGAGCAGCAACTGGGCGGAGCACGGACGCTTCACTTTCCCCCTCCTTTTGCCCCACCGATTCGCCGGGCAGGTGCTTGCATCCTGCCCCAGTTGTTGTGCGTTCCCGTTGGGCAGGAGCTTGTTTACCCCGAGCGAAGCCGAGGGGCCTCCTGCCTCCCCCCGCAGACGCGCCCCGGCTGTCTTGGGCCGTGGGGAGGGGGAAGAGTCGAGCCCCGTGGG
>JALGXV010000033.1 GCA_029821885.1 Candidatus Hebobacteria bacterium | reverse complement strand
ACTCGCTCGCAGAGCTGGCCGGCGGCGCGCTCTCCGCGCTGCCTGACGAGACGGAGAAGGAGTGCTAGGGAACCGGGCCGAGCTCGCCGAGCAGCAGCTCGTCGATGTTCCCGTAGTCTGCCTTCACCCACGCGCGCTCCACGCCAGCGGCGATCATCGCGTCTGTGCATGCCTCCCAGAGCCGGCGGCCGTCCGGATTGTCGTCACTGCAGGACACGACCCCGCACGCGGCGTCGAGTCTCTTCCACGGCTCTGGCTCCGGCTCGCCTAGCCCCACGATCTGCTCGACTGCCCGGAGCAGTAGAGGGGAGAACTCCCTGCCGAGCTTCGTCTCTGGAGCGAAGCGCACCAGCTTCTCGGGGTAGGGGAACGGCTTTCCCTCCACCAGGAAGAACACGCGGAGCAGGTCGTTCACCGCGTTCAGCACCGCGGTGGCAGCAGGCAGCAGGTCCTCGTCCCCGCTGTGGTTATGCGGGTAGACCTCGATCGACCAGTAGGTCGAGAGCAACCAGCGGTGTTTGATCTTGCGGACCAAAACATCACACGGGTATCCGCTGAATCCCTCGACGATTCGTCGGAACTGACCGCTTGGATCAGCGATAACCTTCGCGTTCCTGTAGATCCAGAGCCAGACATCGTCGTACTCTCGGAGACGGGCCTCCATCTCCTCCAACGGCACGAGAGCGAAATGGGGCCGACTTCTGTGTGGGCCGAAATAGCGGTCCCAGTTCTCATCCTTCAGCGTCACAAAGAAGGAACGTTCGGCCTTCACGATACCGGCTTCGAGCGACGCCCGGTGGACCGCCTCCCAGACGGACCGCGGGCAGAAGACGTCAATATCGACGTCGGACTCGGGCGTGTGTGTGCCAAAGGAGCGGCTGCCGGTGAGCAGCACTGTGAACACCTCCCGGTGCCTGTCAGTGCCGGGCAGCGTGTAGATCTGCTCCGCGACGAAGCGGTGCAAAGCCTCTTCGTCGATTCCTGAGTCCTCGAACTCACCCATCAGTCGGCCCTCTTCCACGGCTCGATGACCGCCTTGACGGCCTCGCCCGAACGGACTGAGTCCAGCGCCTCGTTCGCCTCATCGAGCCGGAATCGATGTGTGATGAGCCGCTCCCATTGGAACTGATCGTTGTACCGCTCCTGTATGAGAAGTGCCCGATGCAGGTGCGAGTAGTCGATCCCCCATACCCCCCGGATGTCGAGATGCTTCTTGTTGATCTGGGTGTGCGGATTGATCTCAACCGGCCCGTGGTCCGTGTACTGGCCGACGATGACATAGGTGCCATCGTCGCGCACCAGGTCGAGGCCCTCGCCGACGGCCGCCGGATTGCCGCTGGCCTCGATGGCGACGTCCACCCGGCGGCCCTGGGTGGCGTCCAGGACGGCCGCCTCGCGCTCGGCCAGAGTCGTCTTCTCCACGTCGAGAATGACGTCTGCGCCCATGCGGCGAGCGGCTTCGAGCCGGTTCTCCGGGGCGCCAATGGCGATGACTGTATACGGTCCGCGCAGGCGGGCGAGAGCAATCGCGCTCAGGCCCACGGGACCCGTGCCCTGGACCAGGACCGTGTCGGCGAGCGAGATGTCAGCACGGTCGATCGCGTGCAGGGCCGTCGGCAGCCCGCAGCCGCCGCCGATGACGGTCTCGGAGGAGAGGGAGTCGGGCAGTCGGATGATACGGACGCCGGGCTTCAGGTAGACGTACTCACTCCAGCCCCCGAGCAGCCCGTCGTCCGCGGCGCAGGTGATCCCATACACCTTCCGGCTGGGGCAGCGAGTCGTCGCCTTTGCGACGAGGCAGTACCAGCACTTCCCGCACGTGCCGTGGACGTCGAGAAACGTTGCGCGCTCACCCTCCCGGAGTTGCTCGCCATAGACATCCCGGACATCCCCACGAACTTCCTCGATCTCGCCCACCACCGCATGGCCCGGGATCAACGGATAGGGCGTCTCGGCCAGCAGCCCCTGCTGCAGGTACACGTCGGTCCCGCATACCTCGCTGTAAGTGACGCGCAGCAGCGCGGCGCCCTCCTCGAGGGTCGGCCGCGCAAACCCTCGCACCTCCACCGCCCTATTCGGCTTCGGTATCACCGCCGCCCGTACCACGGCAGCCTCCTCAGTACTGCATCAAAGCGCAGGACAGCTTTCCCCGCCAGCGGACGCCGTCCTGCGCTTATCCCAAATGGGCGGGGCAGGAGCTCACCTCCTGCCCGTGACCCCGCTCAGATCTTGCGAACGCCGTTACTCCACCGCCACCTCTCTCTCAATCTTCAGTCCGGGCCTCAGCAGGTTACTCACAGGACACCCCTTGTCCGCCTCCTCCGCGATCTGGCGGAACGTCGCCTCGTCCAGCCCCGGCACCGTCCCGCGCACCTGCAGATGCATCCTGGCTATCTTGAACCCACCATCCGCGGGAACGAGTGAGCACGTCGCCTTCGTCGTGATGCTCTCCGGCCTGTGTCCCTTCTCGCTCAGCGTATGCGCGAACGCCATGCTGTAGCATCCCGCATGCGCCGCCGCAATCAGCTCCTCCGGATTCGTCCCCTTCGCGTCTCCAAACCGAGTCTTGAAGGTGTAGCTTTCCTGCGAGAGCGTCCCACTCTCTGTGCTGACAGCCCCATCCCCCCGCGCCAGATCCCCTCGCCACGTCGCTTCTCCCGTGCGCTTGATGTCTGCCATGTGTGCCTCCGTTCACGCTAGATCCTGGCCTCGCCGCCGAAGCCCCGGCGCGAGGCCTTGAAGCAACTTATGGTGGGAGGCACACCTTCCTTGCCCGGGCCGCCGGCTTGCTGTCACATCCTTCGCCCTCTGTCTCGCTAGCCGCACACCTGATTGCGCTTACGCCCACAGCTTGCGATCCAACCCCCGATACTGAATCGCCTCCGCGACGTGCGGAAGCCGGATCTCGTCGGCGCCGTCCAGGTCCGCGATCGTCCGGCTGAGCTTCACCACGCGGTCGAAGGCGCGGGCGCTGAGGCCCAACTGGTCGATGGCATTGCTGAGGAAGGAGCGCACTTCATCGCTGATCGGGCAGAACTGCTTCAGGTGCCGCGGGAGCATGTGGGCGTTGCAGTAGATCCCGGCTTGGGCGAACCGAGCGGCCTGGGTCTCGCGTGCCTGCCTGACCCGAACGCGCACGGCGCTCGACGGCTCGCCGTTGGCTGGAGTCAGGAGTTCGTCCTTCTTCAGTCGAGGCACCTCAATGTGGATGTCAACTCGGTCGAGGAGTGGCCCGGAGATGCGCTGGAGGTAGCGCCTGATCTTCGTCACGGAGCACGAGCAGCTTCGTGTCGCGTCCATGTAGTAGCCGCAGGGGCACGGGTTCAGCGCGGCGACGAGCATCACGCGCGCCGGGAAGTCGGCCGTGCCCGCCACCCGACTCACACTCACGACCCCATCCTCTAGCGGCTGGCGCATGACTTCGAGCGCGTCGCGGCCGAACTCCGGCAACTCGTCCATGAACAGCACGCCATGGTGAGCGAGGGAGATCTCTCCGGGCGTCGGGATCGTGCCGCCGCCTGCCAGGCCGGCTGCGGAGATCGTGTGGTGTGGCGACCGAAAAGGCCGTGTCGTCACAAGGCCTCTGCCGGCCGGGAGCTTCCCGCTTATGCTGTATACCTTGGTGACCTCGAGCGCCTCCTCCATGCGCAGGGGTGGGAGAATCGTTGGGATTCGCATGGCCAGCATGGTCTTGCCCGATCCGGGCGGACCGACCATGACGACGTTATGCCCACCCGCCGCGGCGACCTCCAGTGCCCGCTTGACATGTGGCTGCCCCTTGACCTCCGAGAAGTCTGTCGGGTACTCCGGCTCCGACAGGTGCCACTCGCCTGCGGATGAGGGTGCCGGTTGGCGCTGATCGGGGTCGGCCACTACTTCTGCCGCCTCCCAGAGCGTGCGGACCGGATAGACAGAGAGACCCTCAACGACAGTGGCCTCGGCGACGTTGTCGGCGGGCACGATGAGTCCGGCCCGCCGGGCAGCGCGCGCTGCCAGTGCAATGGGCAGGACCCCCGAGATCGGCCGAACCGAGCCATCGAGGGAGAGTTCCCCCACGGCGACCAGCTTCTCCATGTCCTCCCCGGCAATCTGCTCTGTGGCTGCGAGAACTGCGAGGGCGATGGGGAGGTCAAAGGCGGGCCCTTCCTTGCGGATGTCGGCCGGGGCGAGGTTGACCGTTACCCGGTGCGCCGGAAAAGCGAAGTTGGAGTTCCGAATGGCGGAGGCCACTCGCTCACGTGCCTCCTGCACGGCCATGTCGGGGAGACCGACAATCGTCACCTTCGCCAGACCGGTCCCGACGTCCACCTGGGTCTGAACGAGGTGGGCTTCGATGCCGAGCACAGCACAGCTATCTATGCGAGCGAGCATCAGGTCGTTCTTCTCCATGCTTTGGATGCTTCCTCTGTCGGTTGATTCGCGCCCGCGAGCGTGGCATATCTGGTCCGGAATCCCCGTACAGGACACAGCCATGCGCCGCCCAACCTGCATTGTCTCCCTGGTCGTTATCCTTCTCGCGCTTCCTGTGACAGCCCAAGCGAAGAGCTACTACATCGCCAACACGACGATCGCCGCAGATGTTCGCCCCGATGGATCCATGCACGTCCGCGAGGAGCGAACGCTTGTCTTCCGCGGCGACTTCCACGCGGTGGATCGCTTCATCGACGTTCCGGCGGGGGCCGAGGTCCACAACGTCGTCGTCACCGAAGGGAACCGAATCTATCGCGAGGCGCCGGGTGAGTCACCCGGCACCTTCCACCTCAAGCCCTCCGGCCGCCGCCTCCAAATCACGTGGGCCTATTCGGCCCGCGACGAGACGCGCACCTTCGCGCTTGACTTTGACGTCATCGGTGCGGTCCAGAAGCACGCTGATGTCGCAGAGCTCTACTGGCAGTTTGTGGGCAAGGAGTGGTCGGTCACGTCGGAGGAGACCCGTGTGGCCGTAAACCTGCCATCCGGCATCCTTAGTGCCGACACCCGGGCCTGGGCGCACGGCCCTCTCTGGGGCAGAATCGACATCGCCGATGGACGCGTCACTTTCGCCTGTGACCCCCTCCCCGCCAACGAGATTCTCGAAGGGCGCATCCTCTTCCCGACATCGGCCATCATCTACAGCTCGCGACACGACAGCATCCAGGCGCTTCCGTCGATCCTCCAAGAGGAAGGCCGGTGGGCGGAACAAGCCAACACGAAGCGCCGGCGCGCTAAGGCCAGAGTCGCCCTCCAATGGGGCCTCCCTGGCCTCGCCATAGTGGTCGGCGTCTGCCTCTGGCTTACCTTGTACCTCAAGTACGGGCGCGAGCTTCACGAAGAAGCGGTTCCGGAGTACCTCCGCGACCCTCCTGAGGACTGGACCCCCAACCAAGTCGCATTCGTCTGGCGCTGGGGCGAGTTGAACGCTCAGGACATGACGGCCACACTCATGGACCTCGTCCGGCGCGGCGCGCTCAAGCTCATCGTGACCACTGAACGCCGCGAGATTCTTGGAGGCCTGCTGGGCGAGACTACTGCGCAGGAGTACATCATAGAGCGTGTTCCTGACGGGGAGGAGCAGCTCAGCGACGCCGAGCGCTACCTGGTCAATGGTATCCTCTTCCACAACATCACCGGCGACCGCGTCTCTCTCAAGACCTTCCAGCAGAACGCCCGCGCGAAGCCCCGCGCCGCCTACCGCCGCTTCAAGACGTGGCGGGGCATGGCAAAGCGCGAGGCGAAGCGCTTCGAAGTCGTTGATCCCACCAGCAAGAAGATGGCCGCGGTCGGGGCCGGCGTCGGGCTCATCATGCTCGTCGGCTCCATCGTCTTGGCCGCTGCGATGGAGTCTCCTACCTTCGTCGCCTCGGCCGTTCTCGGCTTCGCCCTCCTGCCCGGGAGCTTCGCCATCCGCCGTCGCACCCGCGAGGCCGCCCACCACCTGTATCGCTGGCAGGCCTTCCGCCGGTATCTCACTGACTTCTCGCGTCTGAGCGAGTATCCGCCGCCGGCCGTCATCCTCTGGGAGCATTACCTCGTGTACGCCATCACGCTCGGCGTTGCCGACGAGGTTATCGAACAGTTCAAGCAGATCTATCCCCAGCTGGAGGAGTCCGTCCGCGGCACCCAGACTTTCCCCCACTGGGTCAACGCGGACGGCGGGGCCCTCGCCGGCATGGACTCCATCGGCAGCGTTCTCAGCTCGTTTAGCTCCACTCTTGCGACCGCGACCAGCTCAATGAGTTCCAGCTCCGGCTCCAGCGGCGGCGGTTTCTCCGGCGGCGGTGGCGGCGGTGGTGGTGGCGGTGGTGGCGGTGCCAGGTAGCTCTGTTTGCTGGGGCCCTCGCGGCCGCTGAGTGCTTCTCCCTGGGAGGGACAGGCTGGCATCGCACGCTGGTTTGCAGTATGATGCATCTTGTCGGGGCGCGCGACGCGAACGCGAGCATGTCGAGAGGGAGAGCAGCATGAGGGGCAGGCACGGCAGTTGTGCTTTCGGGCGTTTCTTCCTCGGTCTTGCCGGCACTTTGCTGCTGGTGCTTGCGTGGTCCAGCAGCGGCTACGCCTGGTCGGGCGACCTCCTGCTGAACGGGGGCTTCGAAGACGGCAACGACCACTGGGGGAGCTGGACCTACTGGGATGAGCCCGATCCCTATCCCTCCGCCTCGGCCGTGATGTCGGATGCCCACTCGGGATCATGGTCCATGCGGGTGGGCACGGCGACCGGCGGACGCTCCCAGACCGTGGTCAAGCCCAGGGCCGGGGCCACCTACAAGGTAGGCGCGTGGGGGAAGGTGAGCACCTCCGGCGAGGTGGGCTGGGTCGGCATCGAGGCCTACGACATCTACGGCACCAAGACTCAGGCAGCCGTGGAGTTCACCAGCACCAGCTACGAGTACAAGGAGGTGCAGTTCACCGCGCCCTCCAGCGTGGACGCGATGCGGGTGTGGGCATGGAAGAACGATGGGCCGGGGTATCTCTACGCCGATGACATCGTCTTGCAGGGCCCTGATCTGACATACTCCCCGGGCGGTACGACATACTACGTCGACTCAGTGACAGGCAGCGACGGATACTTGGGGACGAGCCCGAGCGCGGCCTGGGAGACACTGGACAAGGTCAACAGCGTCGTCTTCGCCGCGGGAGACCAGATCCTCCTGAAGGCCGGCTGTGCCTGGACCGGCAAGGTCGATCCATATGGGTCTGGTGCGGACGGGAATCCGATCATCGTCGACATGTATGGCTCCGGCGCGAAGCCGCTGATAGACGGACAGGGACTGGTGCCCGCTCCCTTCCGGCTCTACAACCAGGAGCACTGGGAGGTGAGTAATCTCGAACTCACCAACTACCATCCCAGCCACGTCACGACGCGCTACGGGGCTTTCGTCGCGGCCGAGGACTTCGGCGTGCTCCGCCACCTCCATGTCAAGGACCTGTACGTCCACGACGTGAACGGGCTCAATGACGATGGCAACAAGGCCAACGGCGGGGTCATCTACGAGCTGCGTGGTCTTGGCATCGAGACCTGGTGGGACGATGTGCTCATCGAAGGGTGCACGATAGAACGCGTGGACCGCTCCGGCATCTGGGTCCACTCCTGGTCGTGGGACCGAAGCTACCCGGTCGGAGAGGGGCCGTACTGGGTGCCGAGCTACAACGTGGTGATCAGAGGCAACTTCGTTGACGACGTGGCCGGGGACGGCATCGTGCCGTGCGAGTGTGTAGCCCCTCTCGTCGAGTACAATGTCGTGAAGGACTGCAACAAGCGTTCCGGCCGGTACTGCGTCGCCATCTGGCCGTGGAACTGCGACGACGCAGTCTTCCAGTACAACGAGGCCTACCTCGCACGGACGACCAGGGACGGGGAGGGATTCGACAGCGACTGGTTCTCGACCAATACGATCATCCAGTACAACTACAGCCACGACAATGAGGGCGGCTTCTGCCTGGTCTGCGCGAACGGGACCTACGAGAACAACGGCATCCACGGATACAACGACGGCACGATCGTGAGGTACAACATCAGCCAGAACGACCAGACCAGGGCATTCCACATCGCCGGCCCGTGCACGAACACGCACATCTACAACAACACGATCTACATCGGCGAGGGCCTGGCCGGCGACCCCATCGTGCACAGCTCCTGGGGCGGCTACGCGGACAACACGCACTTCTACAACAACATCTTCTACAACCTTGGAACGGGTGACTACGACTTCGCAGGCAGCACGAACAACGACTTCGACTCCAACGTCTTCTATGGCAACCATCCAGTGGGCGAGCCAGCGGACGCGAATAAGATCACAGCCGAACCCCGGCTGGCGGCACCCGGATCGGGAAGCATCGGGCGAGACAGCTGTGACGGATACACACTGCTGCCAGACTCGCCGTGCATCGACTCCGGGCTCACGATCTCGGACAGCGGCGGAATGGACTACTGGGGAAACCCGGTTCCGTCGGGCATCAGCGCCGATCGGGGAGCGCACGAGTACCGGCAGTTCCCGGACGTCCCCAGCGGCCACTGGGCCTTCGTCGAGATTGGCTTCTGCGTGTTGGCAGAGGTCGTTTACGGCTACCTGGATGGGCTCTACGGCCCGGGCAACGCGGTCACCCGCGATCAGATGGCGGTCTACATCTCCCGCGCACTGGCCGGCGGCGATGAAGACGTGCCCGACTTCACCGACACGCCGACCTTCCCCGATGTGCCCGAGGGCTTCTGGGCGCTCGACCATGTGGAGTACGCGGTCTCCCAGAACGTCGTCGAGGGATATGAGGACGGCACCTACCATCCCGAGTTCGACGTGACCCGCGATCAGATGGCCGTGTATGTCGTCCGCGCTCTCGTCGCGCCCACCGGCGAGGCGGCCTTGGCCGATTACATCCCGGCCGATCCGCGCAACTTCCCCGATGTGCCCGACACCTTCTGGGCCTACAGGCACGTTGAGTACTGTGTCGAGAGCAATGTGGTTCAGGGCTACGAGGACGGCTACTACCATCCCGAGATCGTCGTCACGCGGGACCAGATGGCTGTCTACATCTGTCGGGCCTTCGATCTGCCGACGTAGCCCGGTCCTCCCAGGGAGCGTCACTTCGCTTGCCGCGAGTCGGACCCGCTAGCTGCCGGCCTGGAATGCCCCTTCGATCAGGTTGATCTTCTCGACCTTCCCACGTTGGCTGACGAGGACCTCCACGACGTCGAACCGAGTCAGCCGTTCGCGGCCTTCGCGGGAGGAGACATAGACCGCTGCCGCGGTCCGGATGCGGCGCTGCTTCCACGGCGTCACTGCCTCCCGCGGCTCTCCAAACTCGTCCGAGCTACGGGCCTTCACCTCGACGAAGCACAGGGTGCCCTTGCGCTCGGCGATGATGTCCACCTCGCCGCGCGATGTCCGGAAGTTCCGCTCCAGCACGCGGTAGCCGCGGGAGGCGAGGTAGCGTGCCGCATGCTCCTCGCCGATGATGGCCAGCTCGCGCTTCGTCTTCGGCTTGCGCTGCCCCCTCCACAGCATGCGCTCAGTCCCGGTAGGGGAAGATCCCGTCCATGGCGGCCTCGCTGAGCTCCTTCAGCGCTTGCGCAAGACGGTCGACCGCGACCTCGACCATTCGTTTCCCCTTAGCAGCGGTCGCCTTGGTGGGATCGCCGATCCCCGTGTTGACGGTGTAGAGATGCCAGGGGTTGACGAACGAGATGCCCTCCTTGGAGAAGATGGACCTCCGGGTCCGCGTCGGCTTTGCCGCCCCCATCTGCACGTGCTCAGGCGCCAAGTACAGCATTATGGAGGTTTCGGTTTCACAGGCATGCCCGCGTTCCTCAGTCTCGGTCAGCGCCAGCTCGACGTCGTGTGACAGCGCCCACTGCTCCACTAGCCCAACGAAGCTCTTGCACTTGGATGCCAGCTCTCGCTGTGCCGCCAGCAGCACCGAGGTATTCCCCCCATGTCCGTTGAGGAGGACGAACCTGCGGATGCCGTTCCGCTCCGCCGTCCGCACGACGTCGCCGATGATGTCCATGAGCGTCCGCGGCTGGAGGCTCATGGCCCACGCGCATTCGCGCACATTCTCGTTGCAGCTGATTGGCAACGTGGGGAGGAGGAGACACCTCGCACCGCGCTCGTTGGCCTCATCGACCGCCATTTCTGCGAAGCGCGTGACGGCGAACACGTCCGTGCCGTAGGCGAGGTGGAAGGCATGTGGTTCGGTGGACCCGATGGGAAAGACGGCCACCTGGAATCTCCCTTCGGTCACCTCGGGCATCCTAAGATGCGTCAAGCGTGCTTCAGACATCTCTGATCCCTCCTCCGCATGTGAGGCGGCCTTCGCCGCACCGCGAGCCCCGCCCTCCCGACCTTGCTTGCCAACGTATCGGCCGTGCGGCTATAATCGCCTGCGTGAAACGTCAGACCATCGTCGCCGGCGCCAGCATCATGATGGTCGCCGCCCTCCTGAGCAGGCTGCTCGGCTGGGTGCGCGATCGTGCCATCGGCCACTTCTGGGGCACCAGCGCCCACGCGGATGCGTATTGGGCCGCCTTCATGGTGCCGGACCTGCTCTACTACCTGCTGGCCGGGGGCGCGATGGGAGCGGCCCTGATACCGGTCTTCTCGGGCTACGTGCGGCGGGACGAGGACCCGGAGAGCTGGCGGGTCGCGAACACGCTGATAACTTTGTTCGGTCTGCTCGCCGTGAGCGGCGTAGTCCTTGTCGCGGTGTTCGCGCCGCTGCTGGTGAAGCTGGTAGTGCCCGGCTTTGGGAGAGAGCTGGGGGAGGACAGCTTTGCCGAGTGCGCGGGCTACGTCCGCATCATCGCGCCGATGGTCCTGTTCACTGTGATGAGCGCCTTCTCGACGGGCATCCTTCAGGCCCACCGGCACTTCACGGCTCCGGCCTTCGCCTGGATCGTCTACAACTTCGGCATCATCGCGGGCGCGTTCGCTGGTGGGCTGTGGGCGAAGGAGCGGTGGGGGGATGCGGTCGGGCTGAAGGTGCTGTCGGCGGGGGTGGTGGTCGGCGCGACCCTGCTGGTGGCAGTGCAGATCCCTGCCCTCATGGCGAGAGGGTGGCGGTACCGGCCCAGGCTGGAGCTGGAGCACCCGGGCGTGCGGGAGGTCGTGCGGCTGTTCGTTCCCTACATGGCGGGGCTCGCGTTCACACAGGTCTGCCTGCTGTGGCTGCCGACGTTCTTCGGCTCCTACTTCGAGGGCGGGGTGAGCAGCCTGCGCTTCGCCAACCGGTTGATCATCCTGCCGCTGGGCCTCTTCGGGGTGGCCATCTCGACCGCCGCCTTCCCGAGCCTCGCGGCGCGCATCGACGCGGGCGAGATCGGCGAGTTCCGTCGCACATTCTCGGCGACGCTGCGAGCAGTGTTCGCCCTTTCCGTTCCGTCGGCCGCGGCGCTCGTGGTTCTGGCCGGGCCGATTCTGCGGCTGCTGTGGCGCAGCGGGGAATTCAGCGAGACGGCGGTGCAGGCGTGTACCTTCATTCTGCTGTTCTATCCGGCTTCACTGATCGGTCTGTCTGGGCTTCAGATCGTGAACCGCGCCTTCTATTCGCTGAAGGACCGAGTCACACCGCCGGCAGTTGGCATCAGCTACACCATCGTGATCGTTGTGCTTACGATAGTGCTCATGCGTACGCGCCTGCAGTACGCGGCGATCGCAGCCGCTTCGTCGGTCGGATTCACCCTTGGGCTGCTCGTGCTGTTCGAGGTGCTCCGCCGGCGGTTGGGCGGGATCGACGGAGGTGCAATCGCGCGATCGTTCCTGCGGGTGGTCGTGGCTTCGGCCGCGCTGGCAGCGGCGGCGTATGCAGCCTCCCGCTGGCTGGGTGGCGTGCTGGGTGTCCCCTGGAGCCACTTCCCTCTGATCGCTCCCAGCTTGACAACCACGGGAGCCGCCGGCGCGTCGGCCTTGTTTTGGCAAGTGGCCGTGCAGGTACTAGCCAGCCTCGTCGCTGGTGGGGTATCATATCTGTTGGTGCTGCGACTGCTTGGGGCCCCGGAGATTGCGGAAGTCCGGGGGGTGATCCGCCGCCGGAGATCCGCTGAACAATCTGTTTCCACCGAATAGGTGAACTCAATGCCGTTGTCGATCCAGCAACGAACCAGGAACTTCTGCATCATCGCGCATATCGACCACGGGAAGTCGACGCTTGCCGATCGCATCCTCGAGATGACCCACACGATAGGCGAGCGAGAGATGCGGGAGCAGGTCCTCGACCAGATGGACCTGGAGCGCGAGCGCGGCATCACGATCAAAGCGAGCGCGATCCGCCTCACGTACCGAGCGCGTGATGGTGAGGAGTATCTGCTCAATCTGATCGACACGCCGGGGCACGTCGACTTCACCTATGAAGTCTCACGCAGCCTCGCCGCCGCGGAGGGCGCCGTCCTCGTGATAGACGCGGTCTCCGGGGTGGAGGCCCAGACCGTCGCGAACGTCCATCTCGCCGTTGAGCAAGGGCTTGACCTGATTCCGGTGGTCAACAAGACCGACCTGCCGAATGCCTCGCCGGAGCGCGCCAGGCAGGAACTCGAAGACATCATCGGGATCTCCGCCGAGGAGGCGGTTCTCGCCAGCGCGAAGCTGGGCGATGGAGTGGACGACGTACTGGAGGCCGTGGTCCGGCGGATTCCGCCACCTGGCGGAGATCCAGATGCCCCACTCCAGGCGCTCATCTTCGACTCTCACTTCGACCCACACCGCGGCATTGTCGCCTACGTCCGCGTGCGGAACGGGCGGCTCACTCCCGGCATGCAGATCGAGATGATGGCCGCCAGGCGCCGCTTCGAAGTCCAGGAGGTTGGCGTCTTCACCTTGGGACTGCAGCCGGTCGAGGAGCTTGCGGCCGGGGCCGTGGGCTACGTCATCGCGGGAATCAAGGAGATCGGCCAGGCTCCAGTCGGCGAGACAATAGCCGACGCCGCCGATCCGGCGCCTGAACCTCTGCCGGGATACCGACCGGCCAAGCCGATGGTCTTCTGCGGCATCTACCCAACCGAGAACCAGGACTTCCCCATGCTGCGCAGCGCGCTGGAGAAGCTGGGCCTCAACGATGCAGCCCTGACCTATGAGCCCGAGACATCCGCCGCCCTCGGGACCGGCTTCCGGTGTGGCTTCCTTGGGCTGCTGCACATGGAGATCTTCCAGGAGCGTCTGGAGCGCGAGTACGATCTCGATCTGGTCCTCACGGCTCCGAGCGTCGTCTATCGCGCCTACACAACCAGCGGCGAGATGCGCGAGGTGGACAGCCCGGCCAAGCTCCCACCTTCAGATAGCCTCGATCACATCGAAGAACCGTTCGTCCGGGCCACCATCATGACCCCGGTCGACTATGTCGGGCCGTGCATGGAGCTCTGCCAGGATCGTCGCGGCGAGCACGAGAAGATGGAGCAGTCGCACTCCACTCGGGCAGTGCTCACCTACATACTCCCGCTCTCCGAGATCATCCTCGACTTCTTCGATCAGCTCAAGTCCCGCACCCGGGGCTACGCCTCTCTCGACTACGAGATCATCGGCTACCGCGACTCGGATCTCGCCAAACTCGACATCATGATCAACGGTGATCCGGTGGACGCGCTCTCCGTCATCACCCATCGCTCGCGCGCACAGCAGCGCGGCAAGCACCTCGTGAAGAGGCTTCGGGCCGCGCTGTCCCGACAGATGTTCGAGATTCGCATTCAGGCCGCGCTCGGCTCACGCATCATCGCGGCCGAGCGTATTGCTCCTCTGCGCAAGAACGTTACGGCGAAATGCTACGGCGGCGACGTGACGCGCAAGCGCAAACTCCTCGAGAGGCAGAAGGAGGGGAAGAAGCGGATGCGACAGATCGGGAACGTGGATGTCCCCCAAGAAGCCTTCCTCACGGTGCTGAAGATCGCAGACTAGCCGTTCACTGGGAGGGGCAACCGGCTTCTTGCGACTTGCGGTGCTGCCGGTGGGTTATCTCGGATGGGTAGCGATCACATGGAGACGCCGACGCCTTCGAGTGAGAGCGGGACTGGCGCTGGCTCTGCCAATACCTTACGCCGCTTCAACCGCCTGGGCTGTGTGCTCCTTCCGCTGATCCTGGTGGCCGTTGCCTACATCTCCTACCACGTTTCCGCGCGAAGCGCCGAGCGCGCGTTGGAGGCGGAGATCGCACGACTCCGCGCCGCTGGCATCATCGTACCCGTCGAAGACTTGATACCGAGGGTCCCGCCAGGGGAGCGCAACGCAGCCGACGTCTATGAGCAGGCCTTCGCTGCCTTCCAGCCACCCTCCCCGGAGGACGAGAAGCTTCTGTTGTCCGACCCGTGGGACGCGCCCGCGCGCCGTCTCGTGGAACAGAACGAGACCTACTTCGCCTTGCTCGAGGAGGCCGCGAGTCTCCACCACTGCGCCTGGCCGCTCGATTGGTCGCGGCCCGACGAGGCTCGCATGGCCACCATACCTCGCGACCGTGAGCTCCTGCACGCGGCCATCCGGCAGGGCTACAGAGCCCAGGCATTCGTCGCCGCACGAAACCCAGATGCGGCCCTCCGGAGCGCCGCGACGATGCTCCACATGGCGGCCCACGTGCAGGAAGAGTCGTCCCGCTCCAGCCAACTCCGGGCGCACTTCATCCATGAGCAATTCGGCGACACCATCCGGACCGTGCTGTCGGCAGCTGACCCCTCTGCTGAAGCGTGCCGCGACCTGTTCGACCTGGTGGCAGGTATCGACAACACGGGCGCCTCCGTCAGGGCGCTAAAGGGCGAACTCGCCACCTGGGCCCTGCCCCAACTGCAGAATGTCCACGCCCGGAGGTCCTGGGAGGGCGAGCCGACAGGGCTCGTCGACCTGCTGGACAACCCCGACATGTCGTGGCAAGACCGAGTCGCTCTGCGTGGAGTCGCCGTGGTTGGGAATGCGATCATCTCTGAGGACATCATTCACTACCTCCAGTACCAGGAGAAGCTCGTGGAGGCGTACTCTCTCCCGTGGCCGGAGAGCCGCTCGGCTCTCCGCGCGGCGGCCGCTGAGTTTGAGGCGGTACCGGCCATTCAGTCTCTGCTTTCACGGCAGATGGCAGCCCCTAAGGTCGCTCTTGGCGGGCTCGTCAGGCTCGACAGTAGGACAGCGCGCCTTCACGCGGCCCAGGTGGCCTTCGCGGCGGCAGCCTACCGCGCCGAGCACGGGCGCTACCCCGATTCCATCGACGACCTGGCTGCCGCGGGGTGGGACCTGCCCGCCGACCCGTTCGGCGGGGGGGGCCTGCACTACCGACTGCAAGGGAATGGCTTCGTGGTCTGGAGCGTCGGCCCGAACCTGGCGGACGACCACGCGGTGGAGTACGCCGGCCCCCCCATGTCTGTCGAAGACGGCCCCTATGACATCGTCTTCCGGTGCGAGCGTTCGTTAGGTTCGCAGCAGGGAGACCCTGCGGTTTCCGCTCCATGACCACCCATCCGACAGCCCTCTACCTCCACCTTCCATTCTGCCTCCGCAAGTGCGCCTACTGTGACTTTGCCTCGGCCGCGCTCGAGGATGCCGGGGGAATGCCGGCCGCTCGTCGCTATCTCGAGGCCCTCTTCATCGAGGTCGACTGCCGCGCCATGTCCGACGAGTTCTATGGCGCGCCCGTTCGCACCGTGTACCTCGGCGGCGGCACCCCGACCATCCTGCCGCCCGACTGGACTGCCGAGCTCCTGACACGCCTCCGCCACCGCTTCCCTTTGGAGCCAGACGCCGAGATCACCATCGAAGCCAACCCCGGCACGGTGGATGAAGACACGATCGCGGCTCTGCTCTCGGCCGGTGTGAACCGCCTCAGCCTCGGCGTTCAGTCCTTCTCCGACGAGGTGCTTCAGACGCTCGGCCGCGTTCATTCGTCGGGTGAGGCTCGAGAAGCCATCTCGGCCGCCCGGGCTGCCGGCTGCGCGAACCTGAACCTCGACCTCATGTTCGGCATCCCCGGGCAATCGGTGGAACAATGGAAGGACACGCTCCGGCACACCCTCGATGCCGAGCCGGAGCATATCTCACTCTACGCTCTCTCCGTCGAGCCGGGAACGCCTCTGTCGTGCAGCATCTCCGCGGGCGATCTGCCGGCAACAGACGACGATCTGGCGGCGGACATGTACGAAGCCGCTCAGGAGGTGCTCGCGCGGGCCGGCTACGAGCACTACGAGATCTCGAACTTTGCCCGAGCGGGTAGCCAGTGCCGTCACAATAGGATATACTGGGCTGACGAAGAATATCTTGGCCTGGGAGCCTCCGCGCACTCGTTCCGCGGCCAAATCCGCTGGAACAACAACGCCGATCCGGGAGTCTATACTGAGTGGATCGGAAGGGGGCGGCTCCCGGTCGCTCGGGCGGAGGCGCTTTCCGTCTCGGAGAGGGTAGGGGAGATGCTCATGCTGACGCTGCGCCGCGCGGAGGGAGTGTCCAGCGACGAGATCGCCGCCCGGTGTGGGCTCTCGCCGGAGGAAGTATTCTCGGAGGAGGTCGAGCGGCTCTGCCAGGGGGGAATGCTGCTTGCGGAAGACGGGATCCTGCGCATCCCCCCCGAGAAGTGGCTGGTGTCGAACGAGGTGCTGCGGCGGTTCGTACGATAACCGGGAAGGTGTGGCGAAGATGGCACGCATAGCGGTTGTTTGCGCAGCTGTTCTGGTCGTCTCCCTAGCACTCATCGCGGGGCTGGGCAATGCGCAGTTGACGCGCTTGGTTGGACCCGACAAGGAGGCGATCCTCTACGACGGCGATCTCGAACTGGACTCAGGCGGGATCGATGTTGTGTCCTGGGGCAGTGGCGCTGCGGAGCCGGTCTACGACGAGACGTATGTGGGGCCTCAGGTGCTCAAGGTGACTTCACAAGGGCCCTACCAAGGTATCGTGCTGCAGCTCGGCCGGCCAGCGCGGCTTAAGGACTTCCTCGCCACTGGCAACGCCTATGTCGATGTGCGGGTGCTGCCTGGTCAGCCATCGCTCGAGTACCGCAGGCTGCAAGAGGCGACGCTTCGTCAGCAACTGCGCGCTGCCACGGGCGTGCGCGGTGGCCGCGGCGGTGGCGGCATGCGCGGCGGTGGCGGTGGCCGCGGTGGTGGCATGCGTGGCGGTGGCGGCGGCCGCGGCGGTGGCATGCGCGGCGGTGGTGGTGGCCGCGGCGGTGGCATGCGTGGCGGTGGCGGTGGCCGCGGCGGTGGCATGCGCGGCGGTGGTGGTGGCCGTGGCGGTGGCATGCGCGGCGGTGGTGGTGGCCGCGGCGGTGGCATGCGCGGCGGTGGCATGCGCGGTGGTGGTATGCGCGGCGGCGGCCGCGCGGGCACAACGGCGGGCCGAGCTCCGGGTGGTGCAGCCGCGTCAACCGACGAGAAGGTCTTCACCGCCCGCAATCTGCGGCTGGTCCTGTTCACCGACGAAGGTATGGTGGAGGCGAGCGCGGTGCCGGTTGTCGGAGCATCGAGGGACAAGCGCGGTTGGGTCCCAGTGAGGGCGGCGCTCTCCGAGATGGCAGGTGCGGAGGGGGCTGCCGAGGTCCGGGCGGTGGGCGTCTTCACCGACGAATCAGAGGTGTTCTATCTCGGTCGTGTGAGCATCGTTGCCGACAGCAAGCCAGTCGAGGTCACAGTGAAGGCGGAGCCGCTGTTCGCGCGTCCCCGGGCGGTCATCACCTTCTCCGCTTCGCTGAGAGGCGGCCTTGTCGACCCGAAGACCTCGTGGGACTTCGACCAGCGAGATGGCATTCAGCGGCAGGCACTGGGCCGAGAAGTCAAGTTCCTGTACGATGAGCCCGGCGATTACCTTGTCACGTGCACAGTGACGGACAAGTCGGGTCTGCGTGAGGCCGCGACCGCGGAGGTGGGTATCAGAGTCGAAGGCTCACCCGAGCCCGAGCAGTATGCCTACTAGCTCAAGCCGCAAGCGGGGAGGCATCGGCGGTCCCCACCGTGTCTGTGCCGAGGTCGTCGAAAGCGAGCGGCTTCCAGGTGATCATCACAGGCTCCTGCTGAGAGCGCCGCAGATAGTCGAGGGGGCGGCCCCCGGGCAGTTCATCCATATCTGGTGTCACCCGCCCACGGTGATCGAACGGCCGCCGAGCGCTGCCCTCCTCCGTCGCCCCTACAGCATCTCGGGCGTGCGGCCCCCAGACGGCGTGGAGATCCTATTCCGGGTGCGCGGAACGGGCGGGATGATTCTGTCGCAGACGCCAGAGAACCGGCCCCTCGATCTCATTGGCCCACTAGGGAGGGGCTTCCGGATGCCGGACTCGCTCCGGACAGCCGTGATTGTGGCCGGCGGCATCGGCATCGCGCCTGTGCCCTTCCTGGTCCAGACGCTTACATCGCGACTCGTGTCTGCGCGCGTTCTCATTGGCGCCACTTGCGATAGGAGGCTGCCGTATCGAGTGGAGAGAGAGCCGGGCAGGCCGGCGAGTTTGCCGGGCCTGGCGACTCTCGGAGCAGAGGTGGAGTTCGTCAGCGAGGCCTCGGATGGGAAGCTCGTGAGCCAGCTGCTGGAGGCGCGCCTCGATGGCCTCCACTCCGACACTGATGAGGTTATGGCGATTGGGCCGCGGGCGATGCTCAAACGGCTGGCGGAAGTCACGGAGGGAAGGATCCGGCTCCAGGTGTCCCTGGAGGAGCGAATGGCGTGCGGCCTGGGAGCTTGTCGCTCGTGTGTCGTGCCTGCCGCCAATGACGGGGGCTACAGAACGGTCTGCCGGGACGGCCCGGTGTTCTACGCGGACGAGATCGACTGGGAGCGTATCGGTCCATGA
>JALGXV010000032.1 GCA_029821885.1 Candidatus Hebobacteria bacterium | reverse complement strand
CACAACCCAAGACGCCAGGACCTGGTCCAGTTTGGGCTCGACAGAGTCAGTCACGCCGTCCGCTGCCTCCTGCCAGGTCGAACTCCAACTGAGTTCGGACGATATGAGCACCATGTCGCCGATAGAAGCTCAGCGCTGCATCGTTGTCGGGTTCGGCATTGACGTGAAGCTCGCCGACGCCGCGCTTTGTCGCGAGGCGGATGATCTCCCGCAGAAGGGCGGTGCCGATCCCTCGCCGCCGCATATCGCTGCGGACGACGAGGCCGAGGAGATCGGCAGCGAGCGCGCCGTGCGAGAGGTCCTGATAGGTCATCAGATGGACGTACCCGATGACCTCGCTTTCCACTTCGGCGACGATCAGGTCGTGTTCCGCACTAGTCAGCACGGCATCCAAAGAAGCACGGCGATCAGCCGGGAAGTGGACCAGGGCTGTCGCCAGGTCATTGATTGCGGCGTAATCGGTTAGCCGAGCTTCGCGGAGGCTAGCGATCACTTCCCAGCTCCTTCCGAAAGGCGAACGTCCGATCCAGGAACGCGAATCCGAAGTTCGTGTAGAAGAGATACGCTCGGTAGTTGTTCCAGTCAGTGCTGATCATCGCGTGGCGCAGGCCCCTCTTGCTGGCCTCTCGCAGCCCCAGGGAAAGCATGTGCTTTCCAAGCCCTTTGCCCTGGAGTGGTTCGTCAATGTGCAAGCTCGTGCAGAAGCACCACTCCTTCATCTCAGGCACCCAAGTGTCCCAACCGAGGCGCACGATATTACACTCGCCGAACGTCTTATCTCCTCGCTTGGGATGCAGGACTACGCCCGGGCCGAAGGTCTCGACCTGGTCGCGCCATTCCGACACGACCTCAACGTCTACGTCCGGCATCGAGACGTCCCGCGGCTCGAAATCCCTCCAGGCGAAGAACACCTCGCTCTCCTCGATGGCGTAACCAGCCATTCCGAACAGAGGCGGGAGGTGTGAGATTCGCTCTGAGATGTGCCCGAAGGGCAGGTGATAGAAGGGATAGAGGAAGTTGCAGTGGCCAGCGACCATTCGCTTGCGATCTCGCTCTCGCGCCCATCGTTCGGCCGCCCCGAGCAAGGCGGCCCCGACTGGCCTCTGGCCCTGCCGGTAGGCGAGGAAGCGTATCACCCCGGGCTCACCTTTGCAGTGCCAATCGTCAGTGGAGGGTGCCGCCACCCCAACGTGGGCGAAGCCAACGGCCTCGCTGCCATGCTGGGCGACGAGAATCTCCTCCTCTGTGAGAGGCTGCCTCTCCAGCCGCGTCAAGTCCGCGAACCACTCTCCGCCCACCGGCTCGCAGTAGGGCGCTGGCGCCACCATCTCGCTATAGCAGCGCGCCACCCCCTCCGCCATGTCCGGCTCGAAGCCAATGATCTCCAACCTATCCCCTCCTTCACAGACAAGGCGCGCCTGCCTCTCACTACCCGGCAATGTGGGCGGCGGGAAGCAGGCGCGTCGAGGGCTGAAGTCGCGTTGATCCTGCGCTGTGATTTTCGTTCTGTCGCTGGTCAGCCGTCCATAGAGTAGTGCACAGCTCCCCCCGCTGTCAACAGCCGCGCGGCAGGACCTCGCGCCCACGAACCGGAATTCCCTCCACCGGAGCACCGACAGGAGACAGCGGGAGATGAATCCGCTCCAACGCTTGCTGTCACTGAGCGACAAAGAGAAAGCTCGCCTCGGCGTCGACGCCACGCCGGCCGAGATCGCGCAGCAACCAGAGATGTGGCGGGATACCGCGCGCCGCTTTGCCGACGCCGCGCCAGCGATTCAGCGTCTGCTCTCCGCCATCGGCCTCCCCGGCAGCGGTGCGGAGATCATCTTCACCGGCGCTGGCACCTCCGACTTCGTCGGGAAGTGCGTGCAGGGACCGGTCAGCGCGGCCCTCGGCACGCGCGCTCTGGCCATCCCGACGACCGACATCGTGACCCACCCGGAGTTCGCCTTCCCAAGCGACCGGCCGGCCTTGATGGTCTCCTTTGCGCGATCTGGCAATAGCCCGGAGAGCATCGCCGCAGTCGACGCGGTTGTTGCCAGGCATCCCAAAGTCGGCCACCTCGCCATCACCTGCAACGAAGAAGGCGAGTTGGCGACGCGGATGAGCCGCCTCGGCGAGCGCGCCCACGCGCTCGTCCTCCATCCGAAGACGAACGACCAGAGCCTGGCCATGACATCCAGCTTCTCCTCGATGGTTGTCGCGGGTCTTGGGCTGGCTCACATCGACAGGCTAGAGGAGTATGTGGGGCTCGTCGACCGAATGGCGACGGCGGGCGAAACCATGCTCGCGGCAATGCCTGCGGTGGCTGAGGCAACGACCAAGCGCGGCCCGCAGCGCGCTTGCTTCCTCGGATCGGGAGCAGTATACGGCGCCGCGGTCGAGTCCCACCTGAAGCTCCAGGAGCTGACGGACGGCGGCCTCATATGCTTCTGTGATACCTTCCTCGGCATTCGCCACGGCCCACGGGCTGCGATCCACGACGACACGCTTGTCGTGTACTTCGTATCGAGTGACGCGTACGTCCGGCAGTACGAACTCGATCTCATCCGCAGCAATCGCGAGCAAGGCGTGGGGCTCGCCCACGTTATCGTCGCGGACAAGGTCGAGGGACTGCACGGACTGGCCGAGGAAGTGGTGGAGTTCGACCCGAAGGGGGCGCTCGGCCTGCCCGACCACATGCTGTCCCCCGTCTACACCATCGCCGGGCAGCTTCTCGGGCTGTTCGCCTCCCTCGAGCGCGGCTTGAAGCCCGACGCGCCGAGCGCCACGGGCGTCATCCACAGAGTCGTGAAGGGAGTCACCATCTACCCGCGCGAGCAGGGCGAGTGAGCCACTCGGTCTCCTTCGACCAGATTCGCTCTGTCCTCTACGACATGGACGGTCTTATCGTCGATACGGAGCCGATCCACTTCCAGGCGTTTCGCCGGTATATGCGGCAGTTCGACGTTGACCTGCCGGAGTCGGTGATGCCCGACTTCATCGGCTACACGGAGTTGGAGAACCTCCGCGATCTCAGGCGGGGGTACGCAGTGGATGTGCCGCTCAAGGACATGGTGGCGGCCCGTCGGGCCATCTACCTCGATCTGGTTCGGACCTCCTCGATCGATGTCTTCCCGGGGTTCTGGGAGTTCAGCGCCGACGCGAGGCAGCGCGGGCTGAAGGAGGCCGTCGTTTCGTCCGCTGCGGCCGATCAGGTCGAGGCTGTGCTCGGCCGCCTCTTCGAGGGCCGCGCCGATGGCCCTGCCGACAGCTACTTCGACGCGATAGTCACGGGCGATGACATCGAGCGCAACAAGCCGGCCCCGGACATCTACCTCGAGGGAGCGAGGCGCCTCGACGTCCCGCCAGCGCTCTGTCTAGCCTTGGAGGACTCGCCGCCAGGGGCCCAGTCGGCCGCCTCGGCTGGTATGATGGTCGTTGCCGTTCCGAACGAGTACACGCGCGGGCTCGCCTTCCCCGGAGCGATGGCAGTGGTCGACTCGTTGCACGCCGCGCGGGAGCACCTGGATTGGTGAGGACGAGGCGAGAATGGCTTCTATCGCCGTCATAGGCGAACTGAACCTCGACCTGATAGTCGTGGGCGCCCAGCGCATGCCGCGGCCGGGCGAAGAGCTCATCGTCGATCGCATGGAGCTGACGCTGGGCTCGTCCTCCGCGATCACGGCCTGTCAGCTCGCAAGGCTCGGCAACGACGTCCTCTTCATCAGCAAGGTCGGCGACGACGATTTCGGGCGTCGGGCACTCGAATTCCTCCGCGAGAAGGGAGTGTCGACCGAGTCGATCATCGTGGAGGAGTCGCTGGCGACCGGTCTCACGATATCTGCTACGCTTGGCACTGAGCGAGCGATGCTGACCGTGATGGGGTGCATCAAGGAGCTTCGCTACGAGGACATAGACTTCGGGCTGCTGCGGAGCCGGCAGCACCTTCACATTAGCTCGTTCTACCTCCAGCGGAGCCTCAGACCCGACGTGGCCCGCATCTTCGCCGAGGCGAAGGAGATGGGACTCACCACCTCTCTCGACACCGGCTGGCCGCACGAGGGCGAGAGCATCCGCGATCCGGACCCGGTGTGGCCTGTGCTGGACATCTTCCTGCCGAACGAGGAGGAGGCAGAGCTTCTCTCCGAGAGAGCGGACCTCGACGGCGCGCTGGACTACTTCGCCGAGCGCGTGCCCACCGTTGTGGTCAAGCTGGGTCCCGAAGGTGCCATCGCGAGGAAGGGCGACGAGACCGTGCGGCGCGAGGGATTCGAGGTCGACGTGGTCGATACCACCGGCGCAGGAGACTCCTTCAACGCCGGATTCCTGCACGGCTACCTGGCCGGCATGGACCTGGCAGAATGTGTTGACCTCGGCAATGCCTGCGGGGCACTGTCGACTCGGGCGCCCGGGGGCACGACGTCTCAGGCAACCTTCGAAGAAGCCCGCGAATTCGCGCGCACGGCCCGCCGCCGCGGCGCCGCCTGACTAGCATCTACCCTATAGCGCAACGGCAACTGTCCCTGTCAGTATCAGCAGCGCGCCGCCGAGCTTCCACTGCCAGTCCGACTTCTCCCGCAGCATGAGATAGCTGAAGATGAAGCCGAAGATCAGGTTCGTCCGCACCACCGCCGTCACCCGCGTGGCCGTATCCAGCGACAGCGCGTACATGAACGCCATCCCGGCCAGCGCCGACAGGACGGCCAGCGGCGCGATTCGCAGTGCCTCCCCCCGCCGGACCCTCCCCGGGCCCGACCACCTGTCGCCCGCCACCAGGAAAGCAATCCCGAGCACAACCGCCGACGATCCCTGCATGAGGAGGATGAACGCCGCCGGGTGCATCTCGTTCAGCCCCTGCTTGCTCAGGATGTTGACAAACGCCGTCATCACTGCCCCGACCAGCCCGTACAGCGAGATGTGCGACGTCCGATAGAACATCGCCCCACCTGCGATGATCGCCAGCACCCCCAGCCACACGGTCGGCCCGAACCGCTCCGGCAGCATGGTCGGCGCCAGGATCAGGGTGAACAACGGCGCGGTGTTGTACATGGCATAGGTCGAGAAGTAGTCGTGCTTCACCCCGTGCATGATGATCAGCCAGCGCGCGCTGTGCAGCGCCCCAATGGCCGCGACGATCAGCCAGAAGGTCGCGCTCGCCGGGAGATGCCCGAAGATGACGAACGGCACGACCAGGAGCAGTGCCACCAGCACGCGGAAGATCGCCATCATCCGCAAGGGTGGCAGATCCTGGACGATGGGCTTGGTCAGAGCCGTCCAGAGCGCGTTTCCGAACGCGCACGTAGTCGCGAAGGCTATCCACATGAAATCTCTGCGCTCACAGCAATAACGGGTGTCTCTTCTCGGCGCCGCTTCCGAGGCGGTTGGGCAGGCAGCACTCTACCTGAACACATCGAACCGCGTCAAAGACAGCCCTCCGGGCGGGCCGCATTCCGGTTGCTTCCGCGCCGTTTGTGGGCTAGAATCAGTTATCCCGGGAGCTAGGGGAACGCGATGATTGAGGTACTCCTCCTGATAATCGGTCTCGCCGTGGGCGGCGCCCTTGGCTGGTTCTGGGCCGCGCATCGGACCTCCCGCCGCCTTCAGGAGGAGCGGGAAGGGCGAGTGGCCGCGGAGACACGGCTTCAGGAAATCGAGAAGCAACTCGAATCCCAGCGGGCGCTAGTGGATGAAGCCACAGGCAAGCTTGGCGACACGTTCAAGGCGCTCTCCTCAGACGCCCTTCGCAGCAACGCGCAGGCATTCGTGCAGTCGGCACAGCAGACGCTCGAGCCGCTGCGGGAGGCGCTCAGGCGATATGAGGATCATCTGCGCGAGATCGAGGGCCAGCGTCGAGAGGCCTATGGGAGCCTGCAGGAGCAGCTCAAAGCTCTCGCCGCCAGCGAGCAGCAACTCCAGCGAGAGACGGGCAATCTCGTGAACGCCTTGCGCCGTCCCCAGGTGCGGGGCCGGTGGGGCGAGCTGACGCTGCGTCGCGCGGTCGAGCTGGCGGGCATGACGGAGCACGTCGACTACGTCGAGCAGGTCTCGGTCGAGGGCGATAGTGGCCGGCTTCGGCCGGACATGGTTGTCCGCCTCCCGGGCGAGCGTCAGGTCGTGGTGGACGCGAAGGTGTCGCTGGAGGGCTACCTCAACGCCTTGGAGTGCACAGATGAAGAGTCCAGGGACACATGCCTCACCGAGCACTGCCGCCAGATGAAGGACCATATCCGACAGCTCTCGGCCAAGTCGTACTGGGACCAGTTCGACGCGACGCCGGAGTTCGTCGTCATGTTCGTCCCCGGCGAGTCATTTCTTCACGCCGCATGCTCCGTTGACGCGAAGCTCATCGACGAAGCGATGGAGAATCGAGTCGTCGTGGCCAGCCCCACCACTCTCGTTGCGCTTCTGCGCGCCGTCGAGTACGGATGGCGCCAGGAGCAGATCGCGAAGAGTGCCCAGCAGATCAGCGGCCTCGGCCGAGAGCTGTACGAGCGGCTCCGCACCTTCTTGGGACACTTCGAAGCGGTCGGCAGGAACCTGGAGCGGGCCACCACGACCTTCAACCAGGCCCTCGGTTCTCTGGAGAGCCGGGTGTTGCCGTCGGCCCGACGGTTCCGCGAGCTCGGCGCGGCCGGCGGCGATGAGCTGCCCGAGATCGAGCCGGTCGAGACCCAGCCCAGGCAGCTCACTGCGCCCGAGGCCCTGGACCCGGACGACGACCCCGCGCTCTAGCTCTCCTACTTCTCGAAGTCGACGCCGACCTGCTTGGCCACCGCCATCACGTGCGCCCGTGCTTGGTCATACTCCTCAGCCGTCTTGAGGTGCTCCAGCAACACCGGTGGCTGATGCGGCAGGCGAGCGATCTCGCTCAGGTAGGTGGCGATATCGAAGACACCCTTACCCGGCAGCACCTCATCGAGGTGCACGGTGAGGGCGCTCTCCTCCATCTTGATGTCCTTCAGATGGCACGACACGACATGCGGCCCCAGCTTCTCGAAGCACTCCTTGATCACCGCCGTTATGTTCATGTAGCGGTCCGTGCCGTTGATCACGTTGACGGCGTCCATGTGAACGCCGAACTCCGGCCGGTCGATGGCCTCGATCAACCTGACATAGGAGTCGGTGCTGTCCGGCAGACAGAACGGCATCATCTCATAGGTGAACTTCGCCTGCTTGGGTTTGACCTCGTCGATGACCTCGCGCGCGTTGGCGACCGCGAGGTCGAAAGCCTCCTGCGAGAGGTTGTCGATGTGAGGGCCTGCCCAGTTGGCTGTGCTGAAGGAGCCAGCTATGTTAACCGCGCACAGCGCACCCAGCTCCTCCGCCAGGGCCATCCCCTCTTTCATCGCCTCTAGGTTCGCCTTGCGCTTCTCGGCGTCGGGGTCCATCAGGTTGTTCCAGACGCCGACCTCGGCGATCACCACGTCATGCTTCGCGTAGGCATCTCGTATCGCCTTGATGCGGCTCGTCTCGTCCGGCTTGAGGCCCCACGGAGCGGAGGCCGCTCGATAGCCGAGGTCGCGGTGGGCCTTCGCCGTCACCTCGGGGTCATCAGACTCAACAAAGATCGCACCACCAAGTCGCATCTCGTCACCTCCTGGCGTGCCGACTTCCCCTCGGCAGGTATCATTCCCTGCCGCCGCGCTCGCGAAGGAGATCCGCCAGGCCTGTATACTCGTTCTTCATCGCAAGCTTCAACGGAGTGTCCCCATTCTCTGAGCGCGCATCGACATCAGCGCCCGCGGCAAGCAGGCACTCTACGGCTTTCCGATACTCGGGTCCGGTTGAGTCCGGATAGTCCACGACCGTGTGCAACGGTGTCCAGCCCTTGCGGTCGCGAGCGTCCACCTCTGCCCCGTGGCTGAGTAGACACTCGACGATCTCGGGATCGCCGACCCAGGCCGCCTCGTGGAGAGCGGTCCTCCCGTCCCGAGCCTGCGCGTTCACGCTCGCTCCTTTCTCGAGAAGCAGCGCCACGAGCTTCGCGTCTTCCGACGCGACGGCCCACCGAAGGGGAGTCCACCCGTGGTCATCTCTCTCTTCGATCTGTGCTCCCCGCTCGATGAGTATCACACCAGACTCGCAGTTAGCCCAATGGAGGGGAGTGTGGCCCGTACTGTCCCTCGCGCCCAGCGGCCCTCCTCGGTCCAGCAGCAGCTGCACAACTTCAGGTCTTTCTCCGGCCACGGCGGCATGCAACACAGTGAAGCCGCTGTCGTCCGGAGCGCTGATGTCAGCGCCCCGATCCAACAAGAGTGCCACGACTTCGACGCACCCCCGCTCCGCCGCCAAGTGCAAGGCCGTTCGGCCCGCCGCATCACGCGTATCGACGGGCGTTCCCAGGTCCAGTAGTCGCCTCACCTTGGCCAGCTTCCCACCGGCGGCAGCTCGGTGGAGGGGCGTTGTCCTCCGCGCCGACACCAACAGGCTGATGCCAACGATGAGAAGCAGCACAATTGCAGCCGCGGTCAGGTAGGTCACCCGGGCCCCTCTCTCAGACAGACCGGGCGCATTCTCCCGGCCGTGCCGAGATACTAGCAGCCGGGCATCTCTGTGTGAACTGGCGGCACGCCCTCTCCTTACCGCTTAGCCGTGCCCCGTGTTGAACCTTGCGAACACAATCCCTGTGCGTCCCTCTTGACAAGTGCGAGACTCATAGTAGAATGCCAAACATTGGGCGGTGATGGACGTCTCCGACCCAACGATCCGTGTCGGTTCGGAGCACAATCGAAGCGTCATACTGAGCCATTCGTCACACACAGAACGGCGGGGAAGGTGATCTATGGCAGACGATGCCTCCACCGAGAAGGAGTTGCTCGAACCCATCGAGGCATCTGAGCTCCTGAAGGCGCTCAAGCTCACGACTGGGAAGGCGGCGCAGTTTGCAGGGGTGTCCCGGCGTCAGCTATGCTACTGGACAGACACCGGGATTGTCCCCTCCGTCGAGGGCGGCGACGATGACTCCGGCAACAGTGCCGGTCGTCGCACCTACGATTTCGATGCGCTCCACCGGGTCCTGTTGATCAAGCAGGCACTGGAGCAGTCCTCGGGTCTGCGGCGGGCCGCGCGGGAGGTGGAGAAGCACCTGGCGGAACGCCGGCGCAGCCGCGAGGAGCTTATCGCCTCCATCGAGCAGAAGCGGGATGAGTTCCTCACTGAGCAGGCCGACAGGCTGGACGCGGTGGTGGCCCAGGCCCAGCAGCTACTGCCCAGGCTGAGCGACAGGGCGGAGGTGCTCGAACTCCACCGGGCGCTTGACTGGCTGGACCGGATCACGGATCGCGTGCAAGCCGGCCACGTCCTCTTGGAAGAGGACGCAGAGGCCTGTCTCAGGCTGGCTTCGCTCATCGACCAGGCCGAGGCCAAGCTCGATTCAATGGGGTCGCCTCAGGCGCTCAGTAAGACAGTGGTGAAGTAGCGCCAGGCGACCGTCAGACACACTCCCCGGCCGGCGGCGGGCGACCTGCCGGCTCGTCACAGAAGACACCGGCCCCGCGACAGCGGCCCCTCAGATCGAGGGGACATCGAGTTGGACGGCCATCATGCTACAGGTCGGCATAGTCGGGCTACCCAATGTCGGCAAGTCTACGGTCTTTAACGCCCTCTGTCAGGGCGGCGCGAAGGTCTCGAACTACGCCTTCTGCACCGTCGAGCCCAATCGCGCTGTCGTCGGTGTCCCGGATGCGCGCCTGGAGGCGGTGGCACGGATCTTTGAGCAGGCGCAGATGGTGCCAGCCTCCATACAGTTCGTCGACATTGCCGGGCTGGTCAGAGGGGCGAGCAAGGGAGAGGGCCTCGGGAACCAGTTTCTGGCTGCCATCCGCGAGGTGGACGCGGTCCTGCACGTGGTTCGGTGCTTCAAAGACGACCAGGTCTCACATGTCGAGGGCACCATCGATCCCGTCCGCGACGTCGAGATCGTCGAGGCGGAACTCGCGCTGGCCGATCTTGGCGCGGTCGAACGACGCCAGGAGAAGATCGCGTCGGCTCTGAAGGGACGCCTCGCGGCCGCCGTCCGCGAGGCGCAGGCGCTGAGCGCCCTTTCCGCGCATCTGCAGTCCAGTCGGCCCGCGCGGACCATCGCCAATCGCGAGGAGACGCTGTCGGCATGCGAGCTCTTTCTGCTGACGGACAAGCCAGTGATCTACCTGGCCAACGTCGGCGAAGAAGAGGGCCAATCCGCACTCTATGTGGACCGGCTGTCCGCCAGCGTCCCAGGTTCGGTTGTATCGCTGAGCGCGAGACTCCAAGCGGACCTCGCAGAGCTGGAGGATGCGGAGCGCGCCGATTTCGTGGCCGAGCTCGGCCTGACGACGTCCGGTCTCGAGCGTGTCATTCGCGCCTGCTACGAGGCTCTGGATCTGGTCACGTTCTTCACCGGGGTCGGCGCGGAGGCGCGGGCATGGGCGGCCCCCCGGGGAACGACGGCCGCTCAAGCAGCGGCCGGGATACACAGCGACATGGAGCGGAGATTCATCAGGGCCGAGCTCATAGCCTACGAGATGCTCGCAGAGCTGGGATCATGGCAGGACGCGCACAGGACGGGGAAGGTGCGAACCGAAGGCAGAGACTACGTGATTCAGGAAGGCGATGTCCTCCTCGTGCGATTCAGCGCCTGACGAAGGCGCCGCCCCTTCCCGCCAACACAGTGGTGACAGCAGGATGCGCTGTCCCCTTCAGGCGAGCCCTGGTTGACAGGGGAAATGCGCCTGGTATAGAATAGGCCGAATTCACGGTGAGGGTGTAGGGCAGGTTCTCTTCTGGGTATGCATGAGGCCGGAGGTTGCGGCCAAAGCAGTGGGGCATTGTTGTGGACCGCGCAGCTTGGTCGCGCTGGCGGACCGGTTAATGGTATCTGCTAAAGACCGTCGTGCCCAGCCCGGGGCGGATCCGATCTGCCGCGGAGCGGCTACATGACCAGGCATACGCGGATGCATCCGCGACGTCCTGTGGGGAGAAGCAGACGTGAAGGCGGGCGGCCCCTGAGTCTCAGGTTGCCGGCCAAGGGAAGTGACCCCCAGAGCGGGGTACGTCCTGGGTGCTCACGCCAGCGTTGCTTGAGATACATCGGCAAGAGGGAACTCCGGCGCCGGAGCAGATATCGCCAGACATCGGACACAGAGCGCGGTTGCGGGCGGGCTAGCTCGACCCGGGCCGACCGCGGCTTCTTCTAAGGATCGTGGATGCCAGAACTCAGACGTGACCCCATCACAGGTGACTGGGTAATAGTCGCCAGTGAACGGGCCAAGCGGCCCAGCGACTTCCGTTCCCACTCACCCGGCCGGGAGGAGCAGGGCGAGGCCCCTTGCCCTTTCTGTCCGGGCAATGAAGCGATGACGCCCCCGGAGATCATGGCTTTCCGCCACCCCGGGAGCCAACGAGACGGGCCGGGCTGGTGGGTGAGGGTGGTTCCCAACAAGTACCCCGCCCTCGGCATCGAGGGTGACCTCAACAAGACCGGCATTGGGATGTATGACTGGATGAATGGCGTGGGGGCGCACGAAGTCATCGTGGAAACGCCCGAGCATGGTAAGCAAGTCGCGTTCCTCGACAACCGTCAGCTGGAGGATGTGCTCTGGGCTTACCGCGCTCGCTATCTGGACCTCAAGAAGGATCCCCGCCTGAAGTACATACTGATCTTCCGCAACTACGGCCGAGTGGCCGGCGCCTCCCTCAGCCATCCTCACTCACAGCTCGTGGCAACTCCGATCATACCGGGCGTGGTGGCCGGCGAGCTGGAGGGGGCGCGCCGCTACGCGGAGTATCGCGATCGCTGCGTGTTTTGCGACATAGTCAGGCAGGAACTCGATGAGGGCAAGCGGGTCGTCGCCGAGAACAAGCACTTCGTCGTGGTGGCGCCGTACGCGTCCCGCACGCCCTTCGAGACCTGGCTTCTGCCGAAGAGCCACTCGGCATCCTTCGCCGCCATTCCGGCAGAGGAGCAGACCAGCTTCGCAGTCGTGCTCGGCGAGACGCTGAGACGCCTGCACCTGTGCCTGGAAGATCCTCCCTACAACTACACCATCCACACGGCGCCGTGTGACACCGACGAGGACGGAGGCTTCCACTGGCATTTGTCCATTTCCCCGCGTCTGACGATTGCCGCGGGATTCGAGATGGGTACCGGCATCTACATAAACGTCACACCGCCGGAGATTGCGGCGGAGCACCTGCGGGCCACGGATCCGGATGGCGCCGCCGTCGCGGCGGGAGAGACGAGCGTCGGCGGCGAAAAAGGAAGGGCGTAGGCCGCCGCGGCGACCAGCCGCGATCTGAGCCTGGCCAGGTCGGGCGGACACCACATCGACTGAGGTCCGGAGTTGACGGGACAGACTGATCCAGTGCGGCAGGACGAGGAGATTCGCGCCGAACTCGAGCGACTGCGCGCGAGGATAGCGGAGCTTCAGGAGTCCAAGAGACAGCTCGAGGCTGAACTACAGGAATCGTCGGCGACGGCGCAGGCTCCCATCACGACGTCCGCCGAGTTGGAGTCTACACTCCGGTGGTTCCTGCGACGCGTCGGGATGATCCTACAGGCCGAGAAAGCGGTCTTGATGCTTCAAGAGCCGGACCGGCGAGAGCTGGTGGCACAGTGGCCGGCGCTTGGACTCAGCCGGGATGACGTCGAGGCGTTCCGCGTCCACGCGAGTCAAGGGGTGTCCGGCCAGGTCTTCCGTGAAGGCAGACCCATCATCACCGACGACGCGATGAGCGATCCGCGCACGATCAAGGAGAACGTCGCGCTGCTCAACATCCGCAATGTCCTGACCGTGCCGCTCATGATCGAGCGGAAGGATGCCGAGGGGCAGATCGTCGAGAAGAGCACCATCGGCGTCTTCAATGTCTTCAACAAGCGCGGGGGCGGACGGTTCGCGGAAGAGGATGTGACTCTGCTGACGGCCCTGGCGAAGAGCGCGGCTTCGGTCATCTCCAGTGCCAAGCTGTACATCGCCGTCGCCGATGAGAAGCGGGAGCTCGAGCAGACGCTCCAGGGCATGTTGGCGGGCGTTCTCGTCGTCGACGACGAGAACCGCGTGAGGCTGATGAACTCGGCCGCCAAGCACATCTTCGGCGTCCCCGGCGAAGACGGCACTGGCAAGCTGCTGAGCCAAGTCATCCGTGACGAAGAGGTCCACGATCTCGTTCGTTCGTGTCTCGACGGTAACTCGGAGGCGACGGCCGAGGTCTCGATATACTCCCCGGAGGAGCGGATCTATCAGGTCCAGACAGCCCTGCTCCGGGGTGAGAACGGCGATGTCTCCGGGGTCGTTGCGACCTTTAACGACATCACGGAGCTGCGCGGCGTCGAGCGCATGAAGAGCGAGTTCGTGTCCACCGTCTCGCACGAGCTTCGCACTCCGCTCACCTCCATCAAGGGCTTCATCCGGACTCTCCTGGATGACACGGAGGGATACTACGACCGCGAAACGCAGATGGAGTTCTACCGGATCATCGACACAGAATGCGATCGGCTGGTTCGACTCATAAACGACCTGCTCAACCTCTCTCGCATAGAGTCCGGACGCGCACTCGACCTGGTGCTGGACGAGGTCGACCTCGGCGAGCTGATCAGCCGGGTGGTGGACAGCCAGCGAGCCTACACCGATCGCCACGAGTTCGATATCGTGGTGGCGGATGACCTGCCCCACATCAATGCAGACCGCGACAAGATCGACCAGGTCCTGACGAACCTCCTCTCGAACGCGATCAAGTACAGCCCGGATGGTGGCACGATTTCGGTGCACGCGCGGGAGATCGAGGGCAACAAGGTCAGTGTGAGCGTCACCGACCAGGGCATTGGCATCCCCGAGGATCAGATCAACAAGCTATTCACGCGCTTCCACCGCGTTGACTCGCGGGATTCGCGCAAGCAATATGGCACGGGCATCGGCCTCTACCTGGTAAAGCACCTTATCGAGGCCCACCAGGGAGAGGTGTCCGTGACCAGCCAGCCGGGGGAAGGTTCGACGTTCACCTTCGTGCTGCCCACCGAATTGTCTACAGACGAAGGCGAGGAGCATGAGGCCAAAGCATCCTAGCGTCGGACTCCGCCGGGATGGACGGGATTGAAGGCGGTTCGAGGTCCCCGACGGGGACCTCGTTTTCGATGACCAATGAGTCTCGCAGAGGATGCCTCATGCGAATTGTCATCGGCGCAGACCATGCCGGATATCGTCTGAAGGAACTCGTTCGGGAATGGCTAGCTGAGCGAGGAGCCTGCGTGATGGATGTAGGGGCTTCCTCGCTCGATCCTGGGGACGATTACCCGGACTTCGCGAGACGCGTTGCCCAGTCGGTCGCGGAAGGCGCGGATGACCTCGGGATCATGATCTGCGCCACCGGTGTCGGCAGCTGCATTGCGGCCAACAAGATCAGGGGCGCGCGGGCCGCCCTCTGCCAGGATACGTCTTGCGCCAAGATGAGCCGACTCCACAACGACGCGAACGTTCTCTGCCTGGGCGCAAACGTCGTCGCGCCGGGCCTGGCGCGGGAGATCGTGGAGGTGTGGCTGGCGGCGACGTTCAGCGGCGAAGAGCGCCATTGCCGGCGGCTCGGGAAGATCGCCAGCATAGAATCGGAGGAGGAGCAGCCGACATGAACCCTCGGCCGAGCTGGGACGAGTACTTCCTCGAGATGGCGCGGGTCATCGCGAGCCGTTCGACCTGCCTGCGCCGGAAGGTCGGGGCGCTCCTGGTTCGGGACAAGAGGGTCCTCGCCACTGGCTACAACGGCGCCCCCGCGTGCCTACCACACTGCGAGGAGGTCGGTTGCCGGAGAGCCGAACTCGGGATGGCCTCCGGGACCGGCTGGGAGTTGTGCCGAGGCCTCCACGGCGAGCAGAACGCAATCATCCAGGGAGCGCTCCACGGCGTGAGCGTCCGCGGCGCGACGCTCTACTGCACAACCCAGCCCTGCATCATCTGCGCCAAGATGCTCATCAACGCCGGGGTGGAGCGGATCGTTTACGAGGGGGAGTACGCGGACGAGCTTTCCCTCGAGATGCTGCGAGATGCCGGCGTCGAGCTCGCGCGATTCGCTCCTGCTGAATCGGAGTCCCAGAGCAAGGCCGGGGGATGAACCTGCACGGCAACGAGGCCATCCTCATTGCCTACGCCGTGGCGGCCATTGTCACGTGTGCGCTCACGCCGCTTGTCCGGCAGCTTGCGCTGAGGACCGGCGCGCTGGACCACCCGACTGACCGCAAAGTACACCGGCAGCCAATGCCGACCCTGGGGGGCCTCGCTCTGGCGGTCGGGTTCTTCATGGGTGCCCTGGCGGCCGGCGCACTGCACCAGGTGCCCTTCCGGACGTTGCTCGGCGTCTCCTCGGGCGCGATCCTGGTGGCGCTGATAGGCGTCATCGACGACCGCCTCGACCTCCCCGCCAAGGTCAAGTTGGCGCTCCAGATCGTCTCTGTGGCCCCTCTTCTTCTGTGCGGAGTCACCATCAGCATGCTCTCTCACCCGCTCGCCCGTCAGGAGCAGATCATGCTGCCCGTGTGGCTGTCCTGGATCGTAACCACGATCTGGGTCGTCGCCGTCACGAATGCCATCAACCTCATCGACGGCCTCGACGGTTTAGCCGCCGGCGTCACCGCGATCGCGGGCGTGGCACTAGCGTTCATCGCGCTGGCCTGGGGGCAGTTCCCGGTGGCACTCCTGTGCGCCGGGCTCGCAGGCGCGGCTATTGGCTTCCTGCCCTGGAACTGGCATCCGGCCAGGATCCTCATGGGCGACACCGGCGCCTACTTCCTCGGCTATGTCATAGCCGGAGTAACGATACAGGGGGCATTCAAGACGGCGGCCGCTATCGCCATCTTCGTCCCGCTGCTCGTGCTGGCCGTGCCGCTGCTCGACACTGCCTTGTCCCTTCTCAGGCGGTTCGTCACCGGACGCCCGGCCTTTGGCGCCGATCGTGAGCACGTGCACCACCGGCTGGTGGCCATGGGACTGTCCCAGCCCAGGGTGGTGCTCCTCACCTATGCAGTCACTGCGCTCTGCGGGGCGGCTGCCATCTGGATCTCGCGGACGGGTTGAGGGCGGCGGGGGACGAGGCCGGGCCGCCGCCGTTCCTCGGCGGGCATTGCGCCGAGATATCCATGCTGCTATACTGTGCGCTGTGTCCTCCGGGGGCTGCAGCCTGTCTGCCCCCGGTTATCTTCGGCAGGAGTGCAGATGTGCGCGTCGTCATTCTGGGATGCGGGAGAGTCGGTTCGACGCTGGCGGCGATCCTCACCCGAGAAGGGCACCACGTCAGCGTTATCGACCGAGACCAGACGGCCTTCGACAAGGCCGCGCAGCGGCTCGGTCCGACCTTCACCCGGGAGACCGTCCGAGGGATCGGCATCGACGAAGACGTTCTGCGGCAGGCCGGCATCGAGGAGGCCGACGCGTTCATCAGCGTGACCAGCGGAGACAACACCAACATCGTCGCTGCTCAGATCGCCCAGCAGCGCTTTCATGTCCCCAAGGTGTTGGTCAGAGTCTACGATCCCATTCGCGCCGATGCTTACCGCGGAGCCGGCGTGGAGACGATATGCACGACGACAATCAGCGCTGGCCTGTTCCACGATCTCGTCCTCGGTCGATCGCTGCGGAGCATTCAGGAGTACATCGACACAGCCTCACCTCGTGCTGAGGGCCGGAATGCATGAGAGGGCGGGTGTTGGAGCATAGCAGATGTATGTGATAGTCGTGGGCGGGGGAAAAATCGGATACTACCTGGCCCGGGCCCTGCTCTCTGAAGGCCACGAGGTCACGCTGGTCGAGCAGGACGAGCGCCGGGTCGAGCGACTCATCGCTGAGTTCGGCGAAGCCGTCGTCGTGGGCGACGGCTGTGAAGTGCGCGTCATGGAGGATGCAGGAATGGGCCGCGCGGACTGCGCGGTGGCCGTCACGGGCCATGACGAGGACAACATTATAGTCTGCCAGATGGCCCAGCGACACTTCGGCGTCCCGCGGCAGATCGCTCGCGTGAACAACCCGGAGAACGAGGAGATCTTTCACCTCCTCGGCGTCAGCGAGACGGTGGCGAGCACGCGCATAATCTACAGCCTCATCGACCAGGAGGTCGAGACCGGGGAGTCGCTCCTGCTCGCCGCCCTCAAGCGCGGGAAGATCGTCATCGTGAGCGCTGATCTCACGGCCGGCTCCCCCGCTGCGGGCAAGACGGTCAAGGACATCTACCTGCCCGGCGAGTGCGTGCTCGCGGCGATCATCAGGGAGGAACACATCTTGCTCCCGAGCGGCACGACCGAGCTGCTGCCGGGGGACACGGTGATCGGCGTGGCGGGCCCGGATGCCCGGCACGTCCTGCGGGACGCCCTGGTGGGGACGCGCTCCTCCGGCGCTCGCCGAGATGACTGACAGACGTAAGCGAACCACAAGGAGACGGATGTCGTGAAGATCGGAGTGCTGACCGGCGGCGGAGACTGCCCGGGACTGAACCCGGCGATTCGCGCCATCGTGATGCGGGCGCTGGAGTACGGCGACGAATTGGTCGGGCTGCGTCAGGGCTGGCAGGGCCTGCGCGAAGAGCTGACGACGCCGCTCACCCTGGAGGCCGTCGAGCCCATCATCAACCAGGGAGGCACGATTCTCGGATCTTCGCGAACGGACCCAACGAAGGACGAGGAATCCATCGCGCAGTGTCTGGCGACAGCGAAGAAGCTCGGGCTCGATGTCCTCATCGCGCTGGGAGGAGAGGACACGCTCGGAGGCGCGCACGCCATGTGCGGCCGGGGCCTGAACTGCGTGGGCGTTCCGAAGACGATGGATAACGACCTCAGCGCGACCGATTACACCTTTGGGTTCGACAGCGCCGTCTCCGTTGCAGTTGATGCCGCCGACCGCCTCAAGGATACGGCCAGATCCCACCGACGCGTGATGGTGCTGGAGGTGATGGGTCGCCATGCCGGTTGGGTCGCACTTCATACCGGCGTCAATGCTGGCGCGGACTACATACTCATCCCCGAAGTGCCCTTCGATCGCTCTGAGCTCGTGAGTCACATCAAGGAGATCAAGGGCCGAGGCAAGGAATGGGGTCTCGTCGTCGTGTCCGAGGGCGTCAAGCGGCCCGAGCCCGGCGCGGAGGGCGAACAGCACGTACGCGATGAGTTCGGGCACGAGAAGCTCGGCGGGATCGGAGCCTATGTCGCGGCCGTCATCGAGAAGGACACGAAGGTGGACACGAGGTACGTGTCGCTCGGCCACATCATGCGCGGCGGTTCTCCCAGCCCCTTCGACCGGTGGCTCGCCACCCGGGTCGGCCTGAAGGCGGTGGAGTTGGCGCACGAGGGGAAGTTCGACCACATGGCCGCTCTTCAGGGGACTGACATCGTGGGAGTGCCACTGGAGGCGGCCGTCGGAGAACTGAAGACCGTTCCGCGCGAGCTCTATGAGGAGGTGAAGCTCCTCTTCAGCCAGTAGATGAGATCCGGTCGCGCCACGCAGGGCGGCACGGCTGGCGTAAGGATGCCGGCCGCCTTCGCGCGGCAGATGGACCCCCAAGACAAGACAGGAGGAACCGGGGATGCCCTTGGTCACATCTAACGAGCTCTTACTCGATGCGCAGCGGGAAGGCTACGCCATCGGGGCCTTCAACGCGAACAACATGGGACGGTGGCGGAAGAGGCGAGCGTGCCCGTAGTGCTGCACCTCGACCATGGGACAAGCTTCCTCCAGAACGTGCAGTGCCTCCACGCCGGCTTCACCTCGCTCATGTACGATGGCTCGGCCGAGCCCCTCGACAAGAACATCGAGATCTCGGCCAAGATCTGCGAGATCGCACATGCGGTCGGGCTTCCCGTCGAGGCCGAGTTGGGCAAGATACCGAAGATTGAGGACTACGTCTCGGCAGAGGAGGCAGACGACCTTCGCTCCCGACCAGAGTCCGAGCAGGTGGAGATACTCCGTGAGAAGGCCGGCCCGAGTGTTGAGGAGCTGATGGCCGATCCGAACCAGGCACAGCGCTTCGTCCAGGGCACCGGCATCGATTCGCTCGCGGCCGCCGTTGGCTCGATCCACGGGATGTGGGCCGACAGCTGGCCGCTTCGCCGAGACCGCATAGAGGAGCTTCGGAAGGCAACCAACCTGCCGTTGGTCTGCCATGGCAGCAGCGGTGTGATCCGCACTCGCGCTGACGCCCAAGAGAAGGGCATCGAGTTGATGCCCAATGAGTGCACGCTGGAGGAGGCGGTCCAGATCGGAATCTGCAAAGTGAACGTCGCAACTGCCGTGAGCATGGCCTTCCTCAAAGGAGCATGGGACGCCTGGCAGGAGCGCCTCACCGAGAAAGACCTGCGCAAGATCCTCCTTCCGGGTTTGCAGTCGGCGAAGGAACTCGTTCGCGGCTACATGCGACTCTTCGGCTGCTCCGGAAGGGTGGCCGGCGCATCGGCCGTCGCCGCGAGTGAGGTGAAGCACGCAGAGTAGGTTCGCACGAGAGCTAGAGGAGGTCGAGACGTTGAAGATCAGACTGATATGGGCATGGCTCTTCGCCCTGATGGCGGTGCCCGGGCTGGCGTTCGCGCAAGCACACGGCGCAGCCGAGACGAGCCACGCTATTGAGCTGCCGGAGTTCGAGACCATCGACTGGATCCTGATCTACGTCGTGCTGGGATCTGCGTTGGTGTCGCTGGCCTATGGGGCGTTCCTCGCCCGCAAGACGACGGGGCACGATCCGGGCCCTCAGTCGATGCAGGACGTCAGCACCGCCATACAGGAGGGAGCCCTCGCCTACCTGGGTCGGCAGTTCCGAACCATGATATTGTTCGTGGCATTGATCACGATTGGGCTATTCTTCCTGTACAACTCGATCTACGGGAGCACGCTTGCCGCCGGGATTGCCCTCGCCTTTCTGATGGGGGTCTTCGCTTCGTACGGCGCGGGCTACGTCGGCATGGGGCTGGCAGTACGCGCCAACGCGCGCGTCGCGAACGCAGCTCTGACGAGCTTCAAGAAGGCGCTGGAGATCGCGTTCCAGGCGGGCACCGTCTCGGGGATGTTCACCACAGGGCTCGGCCTGTTGGGCGCCACGCTCATCTTCATCATGTTCAGGCAGGACGCGATGAAGGTGCTCATCGGCTTTGGCTTCGGCGGCTGCCTCGCCGCGCTCTTCATGCGTATCGGCGGCGGCATCTTCACCAAGGCCGCCGACGTCGGCGCCGACCTCGTCGGTAAGCTGGAGGCCGGCATCCCGGAGGACGATCCCCGCAATGCCGCGACCATCGCCGACAACGTCGGAGACAATGTGGGCGACTGCGCCGGAATGGCCGCCGACGTTTTCGAGTCGTATGAGGTCACGCTGGTGGCGGCCATCATCCTCGGCGTTGCCGCCTCCATGACGCCCTATGGCTCGCAGTTCGGGATCAAGCTCGTCCTCTATCCGCTGCTCGTGCGGGCCATCGGCGTCTTCGCCTCCATCATCGGAACCTGGTTTGTCAGAGGCCGAGACGATGAGTCTATGGACCCCATGCAGCCGATCAATGTCGGCTTCTGGGCCTCAGCGATCATTGCCTCGGTCGGCTTCGGCATCGTGGTGTGGGTCTACCTCGGCGACCCGCGCTTCTTCTACGCCACCTTCATGGGCATCTTGCTCGTGCTGGTGATCGGCCGCCTGACCGAGTACTTCACCTCAACAGAGAAGAAGCCGGTCACAGAAATCGCCAATGCCACGCGCACCGGCACGGCAACGATGCTGCTGACAGGCCTGGCCGAAGGGCTGGAGTCCAGCGTCTGGGCCATTGTCGCGATCGCCTTGACCATCTTCGGGTCTTTCGCCATCTTCAATGACCCGATCATGGCCTTCTACGGGATCTCGCTCGCCGGACTTGGTCTGCTCACAACCACGGCTTACATCCTGGCCATGGATACGTTCGGCCCCATTACGGACAATGCCAACGGCATCTTCGAGATGTCAGGTGCGCTCAAGGAGGGCGATGAGGCCAGCCAGTCTGCCGGGCGCATCGTGGCCCGCCTCGACGCTGTCGGCAATACGACCAAGGCCCTCACGAAGGGCTTCGCCATCGCCACCGCCGTGCTTGCCGCGACATCGCTCTTCGGCTCGTTTATCGAGGACACAGGGCTCACCAAGATCGGCATCCAGGTCAACCTGCCGCTAGTATTCGTCGGCATGCTGATTGGCGGCGCGGTGCCATTCCTCTTCTCCTCCTTCGCGATCCGCGCGGTTAGCCGAGCGGCCGGTCTGTTGGTTGAGGAAGTGCGGCGGCAGTTTCGGGAGATCCCGGGGATCATGGAGGGCACGGCCAAGCCCGACTACAGCCGATGCGTCATGATCAGCACCGCCGCCGCCCAGAAGGAGCTACTGGGGCCGGGTCTGTTGGCGATCTTCACCCCGCTCCTGGTTGGGTTCGGGCTGGGATATGCCGATCCCA